>JAYUYF010000753.1:0-6657 GCA_043752605.1 Roseiflexaceae bacterium | reverse complement strand
TTCGGCCGTACACGTACACGATCCGGGCGGGGCAGGCGCACCGCGCGGCGTTGTAGTGCCGGTCTTCCTGAACACCAGATCTGTCAAATTGTTTCGTGGGTCAGTCGAGATGCCGTGTGTCGTTGTAGCGCTCCAAACGCCAGGTTCCTGCAATCGTCTCCAGATCGTCAGCGAGGTGTGGCGCGGGTCGAAGCGTGCGCCGGTGCCCGGTCGCGGGATCGCAAAGCCCACGAGCAGCGATGCGACGATGAACCCGGCGTGAGTGACCGCCACAATCGTTGACGTCACGGGTTCGTTCGCCATATCCTGAAGCGTTGCCCGTACCCGCGCCAGAAATGCATTCCAGCTCTCACCACCCGGCGCAAACGCGCGGTCGGGCTCGCTGATCAGATCGAATGTGCCGTAGGTCGCGTGATAGGCTGGCCAGGTCATACCATCGGCTCCGCCGGGCGCAATCTCGCGCAGGAGTGGGTTCTCGCGCACCGCAGGCTGGTGATCGGCAAACACGATGTTTGCCGTCTCGCGCGCCCGCCGCACCGGGCTGGTGAAGATCCGCGCGTCCGGCGGAACCTCACCCACGATCGCCAGCCGTCGCCGCAGTGCCTGCGCTTGCTGCACACCAGCATCGGTCAGACCAGTGCATGAGCCAACGTCGGCGATCTGTTGCAGGCGGCTATGATGCGACTCGGCGTGGCGGATGAGGATCAGGCGCATAGTGACCTCATGAGTGGGAGGATGGCACAGAGATCTCGCAAACCAATGACCGATCAACTGCGTTACAATAACACGCTAGCAGGAGGATACGCCAATGGCACTGGCTTTTTCAGCCGCATCAATTCCGTTGACAACCGTCGATGGTGTCATCCGTATTACTGGTACGCGTGTCACGCTTGACACAGTCGTTGGTGCATTTACTATGGGAGCAACTGCCGAAGAAATCGTGCAGCAATATCCTTCGTTGGCGCTCGCCGACGTGTATACGGTTCTTGGATATTATCTCTCGCGAAAGCCGAGTGTTGATGCCTACCTGCTGGAACGTCAGCAGCGCGCCGCCGCAGTTCGCGCTGAGAACGAGAAGCGTTTCGACCCGGCTGGCATTCGTGAACGCTTGCTTGCACGTCGACAGGAAGCCGTACAGGAATGACACTTCGGCTCCTCGCAGATTGCTGACACACGATGCCGAGACAATTACTCGCTACGCTTACGATCGGATTCGCGCGGGCAAGTTCATGCCAGGCGTCTTCGAAATTCGGCAGTCGGTTCCAGTTCTTACGGCAATCGAAGATATCCTGCTGATCGCCGAATGCAGTTTACTTGGGGAGTGGGTCGGCCAGGTACGCTATCTCCCATTGCGTTAGGATCGCGCTCCCCACTGGCAGCCCTCGTGTGATCCGCGTACGCCCACGATCCGCCGCTGGGGGGCACCATCTGTGGGTGCCCGTGCGACTCTGCGCAATTCCCCGTATACTGTGTGCATCGACGATACGGGAGGTGTGATGCTGCGCGTACTACTGGCAATCTGCCTTGGTCTGGTGCTGGTACTCGGGTTGGAACCACATCCGGCATACGCATGCGAGTGCCCGCCACAGCCCGATCCGCAGACCGCAATGCGCGATAGCACGACGGTGTTTGTCGGGCGCGCTGTTGAGGTGCTCCAACCCGCACGCCAGCTCACTTTCAGCCGCCAGCCGCCGTTTGTGAGCTACGAAATCGCCTCCCACGCCCCGTCGCGCACACGCTTCACCGTCGCCCGCGTGTACCACGGCCCGGCCGATGCCACGATCGAGATCACCAGCGGGCGATTTGCGATGGTGTGCGGCATGCAATTCCAGCAGGGCAGCGATTACCTGGTGTACGGCATCCGTACTGGCGCGGGTGACCTGATGACGCACCGGTGTACGCGCACGCGGCTGGTGGATCGTGCCGCACCCGATCTGCGCGTGTTTGATGCGGGTGTCGTGCCACAACCTGCGCCAGCTGCGGTATCATGGCTGTGGTTGCTGCTGGCGGTGCCAGTTCTGGCGATCCTCTTCCGGCGTTTTGCGAAAAAGGGAAAAGTATGACGACGCTTGATCTGACCCGCGCCGAGATCCTCGATCTCTCGCGTGAGACAACGCTCTACGAATGGGCCGCGCAGAAGACCATGAAGCCGCTGGTGATCGAGCGTGCCAAAGGGATCTACATGTACGATGTCGATGGCAAACGCTACATCGACTTCAACTCGCAATTGATGTGCGTGAACATCGGCCACGGCGACGAGCGTGTGATCGACGCCGTGACGCAGCAGATGCGCGCGGTGTGCTATGTCGCACCGACGGCCTCGATCACCCCCGTGCGCGCCGAGCTTGGCGGCCTGCTGCGCGAGATCTCGCCGGGCAACCTCACCAAGGCGTTCTTCACCAATGGTGGTGCCGAGGCCAACGAGAACGCGATCAAGATCGCGCGTATGGTCACCGGCCGCCACAAGATCATGGCGCGCTACCGCAGCTACCACGGTGCCACCGCCGGCGCGATCACGCTCACGGGTGACCCGCGGCGCTGGGCGGCCGAGCCGGGTATCCCGGGTGTGGTGCGCTTCCCCGATTTTTACCCGTACCGTGCGGGCTTTGAAAAGGACGACCCGGCGTATGCCGACAGCGTGCTGGCTGCGACCGAGGAGATCATTCAGTTCGAGGGGCCGCACACGATCGCGGCGATGATCATCGAGACGGTCGTGGGCACCAACGGCATCCTGATCCCGAGTACGCGCTATATCCAGGGGCTGCGCGCGCTGTGCGACAAATACGGCATCCTGCTGATCGCCGACGAAGTGATGACTGGCTTTGGCCGCACCGGTAAGTGGTTTGGCGTCGACCATTTTGGCGTCGTACCCGATATGATGACGCTCGCCAAGGGTCTCACCTCGGCGTATGTGCCGCTGGGCTGCACCATGGTCACCGATACGATCGCGGCGCACTTCGAGGATACGCCGCTGTGGGCCGGGCTGACATATAACGCGCACTCGGTGGGCTGTGCGGCGGCGGTGGCGTGTATCAATATCTACCGCGACGATAAATTGATCGAGAATGCGGCGGCGATGGGCGAACTGCTCAGCAGCGAGCTAGCGGGGCTGAAGGAGCGCCACCCAAGTGTGGGTGATGTGCGCAACATCGGGCTGTTTGGCCTCGTCGAGCTGGTGAAAGACCGCACGACGCGCGCGCCGCTGGTGCCGTACAACCCGAAGCCGAGCGAGATGGGCCCGATGCCGGCCTTCAACGCGTATCTGCGCGAGAACGGGCTGTTTACGTTTGTACGCTGGAATACCTTCTTCACCAACCCACCGCTGACGATCACCGCTGACGAGTTGTGCGCGGCGATCGCGATCATCGACCGTGGGCTCGAGATCGTGGATAAGGCCGTGGCGTAGGGGCGCGGGATCGGCACCCATCGTACGGACGCAGCATGCTGCGTCCCAACGGTATATCGGAGGAATCCATGGAAACCTACAAAAACCTGATCAACGGCGAGTGGGTCGCATCGACATCGACGCGCACGATCGCCAATATCAATCCGGGTGACACGCGTGATATTATTGGCCACGTCCCGCTGGCCACCCGCGACGAGGCATTGGCGGCGATCGAGGCGGCGGCAGCGGCGGCCGAGATGTGGCGGCGCACGCCCACGCCAAAGCGCGGTGCGATCGTGACCAAGGCAGCGCGCTTGATGGAGGATCGGCGCGAGGCGATCGCGCGCACGCTGACGCGCGAGGAGGGCAAGTTGCTCGCCGAATCGCGCGGCGAGGTGCAGCGCTCGATCAATATCGCCGAATTCTGCGGTGCCTACAGCCGCCTGCTCGGCGGGCAGCAGGTGCCGCTCGAACTGGCGAACAACCTGGGCTACACCGTGCGGCGGCCGCTCGGGCCAGTGGCGCTGATCACACCGTGGAACTTCCCGGTCGCCATCCCGGTCTGGAAGATCGCGCCCGCACTCGTTGCTGGCTGCCCGATCGTCTTCAAACCGGCCACGATCACACCCGGCAGCGCAATGCTGGTGGCGCAGTGCTTCCTCGATGCCGGGTTGCCGCCGGGTGTGCTGAACATGATCTTTGGCGCGGGCAGCGAAGTGGGCAGCGTGCTGATCGATCACCCCGCCATCCATGGCGTGTCGTTCACCGGCAGCACCGAGATCGGCAACGATGTCTACCAGCGGGCGGCGGCGCGCGGCGCGCGGGCGCAGTGCGAGCTGGGCGGCAAGAACCCGGTGATCGTCTGTGATGATGCCGACCTGGATCTGGCGGTGGCGGGTGTGCTGGCGGGCGCGTTTGGCAGCACCGGCCAGCGCTGTACCGCCACCAGCCGTGTGATCCTCCAGCACCCGGTGGCGGATGCGTTTCTCGAAAAGCTGGTGGCGGGGGTGCAGGCATTGCGCGCCGGCCCCGGGCTCGACGAGAGCAGCACGCTGGCGCCGAGCGTCGACGAGGGCCAGATGACCAAAGTGCTGGAGTACATCGCGATCGCGCGCGCCGAAGGAGCCGATCTGTTGTGTGGCGGCGAACGCCTGACCGCGGGCGATCTGGCGCACGGGTTCTTTATCGCACCCACGGTCTTCGACCGCGTGCGGCCAGCGATGCGGATCGCACAGGAAGAGGTCTTTGGGCCAGTGCTCTCGTGCATCCGCGTCGAGAGTTTCGAAGATGCGATCGCCGCCGCCAACGACTCGGCGTTTGGCCTCACATCGAGCATCTACACCCGCGACGGCGCGCGCATGTTCCGCTACATCGACGAAGTCGAGACCGGCATTTTGCACGTCAATTCGCCCACCCTCGGCGGCGAGGCGCAGATGCCGTTTGGCGGGATGAAGGCCACCGGCATCGGCCCGCGCGAGCAGGGCACCGAGGTCTTCGATTTTTACACCGAAACCCAGGCGGTCTACATCGATTACACCGGCACCAAGCGCGAGGGGAAGTTGTATTGACGGGGTGATGGGGTGATGGGGTGACGGGGTGCTGCTATCCAAACACGATCACCTTGTCACCGTCTCACTGTGTCACCCTGTCACCTTCGCATCCGATATGTAGGAACGGCGCAACGCTACGAGAGGAGATTTACCCATGACGATCGAATTTCACCCCAAACCCGAGCGCACGGTGGTGCAGACCAATGGCGCACCACAGGCCGTCGGGCCCTATTCGCAGGCTGTGATTGCAGGCGATATGGTCTTCTGCGCCGGGCAGATCCCGCTGGCACCCGATGGCTCGCTGGTCGAGGGCGATGTGAGCGTACAGACGCGCCAGGTGCTCAGCAATCTGCGCGCGGTGCTCGAAGCGGCGGGCAGCAGCCTGGGCCACGTCGTCAAGAACACGGTCTTCCTGCGCGACATGAACGACTTTGCGGCGATGAACGCGGTGTACGCCGAGTTCTTCCCCGATGCGCCGCCCGCGCGCAGCACGGTGCAGGTCGCGCGCCTGCCCCGCGATGTGGCGGTCGAGATCGAGGCGGTGGCGTTGCGGGCGTGAGGGTATTCCGTAGGGGCGGGCGGCGGCGGTTGCGCAGTAGGGGCAAAGCATTTCGCCGCTCTGCACACAGAGCGACGAAATGCTTTGCCCGTACAAATCCGCCGCGCCGCCGCGCCGCCCGCACCGCCCGAACACGAGGAATCACGATGACCCTCCCCATGCTCGAAACCGCGCGCCTGCTGCTGCGCGCGCCGGGCGCGCCGGATGTCGATGACCTGTTTGCGATCTATGGCGACGCCGAGGTGATGCGCTACGCCAGCGACGCGCCGTTCCCCGCGCGTGACACGGTCTACCAGATGCTCGCGAGCGTGGCCGAACTCCGCGCCAGCGGCGCGTCGCTCGAATGGGCGATCGCGCTGCGCAGCACCGGCCGCGTGGTGGCACTTGCGGCCTGCACAGTTTCGCTGCCAGCAGCGCCATCGCCGAGATCGGCTGCCTGCTCGCGCGCGATCAGTGGGGCAGTGGCATCATGGCCGAGGCGCTGGCGGCGCTGTTCGCCTACGCGCGCGATGCGCTCGGGGTGCAGCGTCTCCTCGCTGATATCGATGCGCCAAACCTGCGCTCGATCTGCTTCTTCCAGAAACTCGGGTTTGTGCATACGGGCGAGACTCAGTATACACGGGTGTTAAGTGACGGGGTGGCCGGGTGACGGGGTGACGATACAGCATACAGTATCGTCTCACCTTGTCACCGTCTCACCTTGTCAGAAAAGAGGCACACCCATGCTCTACATCTTTGGCGGCCTCCCGGCTGCGGGGAAATCGACGCTGGCGCGCGCGCTGGCGCACGAACGGGGCGCGGTCTACGTGCGCGTCGATACGATCGAGCAGGCGCTGCGCGCCAACGGTGCGTGGCGCGATGGCCCTGAGGGCTATGCGGTGGGGTATCAGGTCGCGGCGGATAATCTCGCGCTGGGGCTGGCGGTCGTCGCCGACTCGGTCAACCCGCTTACGATCACCCGCCAGGCGTGGCGCGATCTGGCGCTGCGCGCCGGGGTGCCATTGCGCGAGATCGAGGTCATCTGCTCGGACACTGCCGAACACCGTGTGCGTGCCGAGACGCGGGTGGTGGATATCGCCGGGCTGGTGCCGCCCACCTGGGATGCGATCGTGCGCCGCAGCTACGCGCCGTGGGAAGACGCGCATCTGGTGATCGATACCGCA
>JAYUYF010000752.1:0-2642 GCA_043752605.1 Roseiflexaceae bacterium | reverse complement strand
CGGGCAACTCCAGCACACGCGTATCAGGTGAGCTACTACGTGCAGCGCTCAGATCGGGTGGTGCTGTGGTGCTGAGTGCTGCGGCCGCATCGGCGCTCGCGCCACCTGCGGTCATCGCGCCAGCATCCGGGAGCTTTGATGCCGCCGGGTCGATCGGCGCGCTCGCCGCAGCCGGCATTGCGGGTGCTGCCGTCGCCGCCGGGGCGCTCGTCGCCAGCAGCGCGATATCGGCCGGCTGCGGCACACCCGCAGACTGCGCGTTGCTCGCTTCCATCATGGGTGTGTTGGGTGGCGAGACCAGCAACTGGCTGGTAAAGAGCACGGCAACCAGCGCGGCAGCAAGCCCGCCAAACACCGGCCACAGCGACCAGCGGCGGCGCACGGTAGCCAGCGCCGGATCGAGCATAAACGACCGTGGTGGTGCGATAGCGCGCACCGCGCGCAGGGTACTGACCGTGGTGCGCAGTTCATCGAGCGTGTGCTTGAGCAGCGGTTCAGCCCCGATCCGTGTTTCGAGCGCCAGACGTTCGTGATCGGCGAGTTGATTGTCGATATAGGCAGACAAGAGTTCAAGATCGTTGTCTGCGGGTTGTGCAGGTAATGTTGTCATATCACTGACCATGACGATAGCGATCGGGCAAGAGTTCCGTTGCGCGCAGCGCTTCGCGCAGGCGCGCCCGGCCGCGCGAGATCCGCGATTTGACCGTACCAACAGCCGAATCGGTCACAATCGCAATTTCTTCATAGCTCAGGCCCTGGATATCGCACAGTACGACTACCGCGCGCTGATCGGGCGGCAAATCGGCGAGACCACGCTGGATTGCCGCCGCGAGCTCGGCGCGCTGGGCTGCATCTTCGGGGCCTTCTGCATCATCGGCGATCGGCAGCGGCTCACCATCGGCAGCGCCACCCATCGGTGCATCGAGCGAGACCGTCGGGCGGCGGCGATTGGCGCGCAACGCATCGTAGCAGGCGTTGGTCGTGATGCGCAGCAGCCACGAGCGAAACACGCCGCCACGATACGTGCCGAGCTTGCGCCAGGTGTTGAGAAACACATCCTGCGCAACATCTGCCGCTTGCTCACGATCGCTCAGCATGCGCAGACACATGTTGAACACACGTATTTCGTACAGCCGAACCAGCTGATTGTAGCTCTCGATATCACCACGCTGTGCGGCGGCGACGAGACGCTGCTCCTCTTCGGCCATGACCATCCTGGCATATCGAGCGAGCGACGCACCATTTGGCATCGCCGCGACATACCTATTATACGCGAACCAGCGGACTCAACCCGTCATACTCTCGAGGGCCTGTGCAATCCCGCCGATCGCGATGCTATCCGGGCCGAGCACGGCAGCGGCAATTGGTATATTGCGCGGCAGCATACCCGATGTAAGCTGCTGCAATCGTGTGCGAACTTCAGCAAGAAACGGCTGGCCCGCACTACGCGCCACCGCGCCGCCCACCACGATCAACTGCGGATCGAGCAGTGCAGCAACCTGCGCCAGCGCGAGCGCCAGCACATCAGCAGCCTCGGCAGCAACCTGGCGTGCCAGATCGTGATCACCAAAGACATCACTCAGCCGGTCGGTCTGGAGACCGAGCGCGTTTGCGCGGCGCAGCAACCCACCCACCGAGAGATGGTCTTCGAACGTACCAGCGTGCAGGCCGACCGGCGCGTGGCCGATTTCACCCGCCGTGGTCGTCGCGCCGTGGTACAGCCGCCCGTCGATCACCAGCCCGCCGCCGACGCCGCTGCTTAGATGGATATAAAAGAGTTGGTGCGCGCCCCGCCCTGCGCCAAACGTCGCTTCGGCGATCGCGATCAGTTTGGCATCATTCTCGATCAGCACCGGCGCATCGAAGGCAGCTTCAAGCCGCGCGCGCAACGGGTAGCGCTCCCAGCCAGCCGCGCGCGGAGCGACGATCACCTCGCCGCTGCGGCCATCGATCGGCCCGCCAAACCCGGCACCGACGCGCGCCAGCTTTGCGAGCGGCACACCACAATGCGCCAGCAGCCGCTCGCCGAGCGCAACACTGGCGGCAACCAGCGCATCGGGCGTCACCGCGGCGGGCGGGTCATCGTGGAGCGATACAAACGTGTGGCGTTCGAGATCGACAAGCGCGGCACGCAGGCCATAACCGCCCACATCCAGGCCTAGCACGTAACCCTGCGAGCCAAGCAGGCCCCAGGTGTTGTGCGCCAGACGCTCCTGCACCAACGTCATCGTGTGAGGATCGGTCATGGTCGCCTCCTTGTTGTTTACCGGATGGTCATCGTGGAGTGCGCGGATTATAGCACAGCGGCTTGCATCACACGCGACGTTCGCGTATGCTGCAACCTTCACCGGAGGTTTGTCGGTCAGGATGCAATCGTCATGACTGTTATTGTCAAAATCGGCGGCGGTGCGGGGATCGATCCGGCGGCACTCTGCACGGATCTCGCGCTACTCTACCAGTCCGGACAGCGACTGGTGCTGGTACACGGTACATCACACGCCGCCAATGATCTCGGTGCGCGTCTGGGGCAGCCGCCACGATTCGTGACATCGCCATCGGGGTATACCAGCCGCTACACCGACCGCACGACGCTCGAGATTTTCATGATGGCGGCGGCTGGCCTGGTCAATACCACCCTTGTG
>JAYUYF010000751.1:0-2653 GCA_043752605.1 Roseiflexaceae bacterium | reverse complement strand
ACGCGTTTGTGGCCGCATTCCCGGATGGCTATCAGACGGTTATCGGCGAGCGCGGTGTCAGCCTGTCGGGTGGGCAACGCCAGCGGATCGCGATCGCGCGTGCGCTGCTGCGCGACCCACGCATCCTGATCCTTGATGATAGCACCAGCGCAGTAGACGCCGAGACCGAGTACCAGATCCAGCAGGCGCTGGATGTTTTGATGCGTGGTCGCACATCGTTTGTCATCGCGCAGCGGATCAGCACCGTGCGCGCCGCCGATCGCATCCTGCTGCTCGATCGTGGCCGTATCGTGGCGCAGGGCACCCACGAAGAGCTGCTGGCCACCTCGGCGTTGTACGGCGAGATTATCGATTCGCAATTTGGTGGGGTCCGCGCAACCGCCATCATCGCGTAGGGACGCCGCATGCGGCGTCCGGCGTCCGGCGTCCGGCATCCGGCAACAATGTGGCCGCCACGATCCTGTAGGGACGCCGCATGCGGCGTCCGGATAATAAGGTTACGATTATGTGGCGTGGTATTCAAGGTATGGCCGAATTGCCGCAAGAGCAGGCGGCGCAGGGTAGTGTGGTGGCGCGCCGGCTCGCAGTCTATTTGCGCCCATTCTGGCGTCAGTTGCTGGCGGTGTTGTTGGCCGTTTTGCTGGCGGCGGCTGCACAGGCGCTGGGGCCGCTGCTGATCGGTCGCGCGATCGATACCGCGATCGCACAAAACGATAGTGCGCTGCTCAATCAGTTGATGCTGGCGCTGCTGGTTGTCTATGTCGTGGGCGCGCTGGCCACGCGCCAGCAGTTTTCGCTCATGGGCGAGATCGGGCAGCGCACGCTCGGGCGGCTGCGCAGCGAGATCTTTGCCACGGTCCAGCGCCTGTCGCTGCGATTCTTCGATCGGCAGCCAGCGGGTGATCTCATGTCGCGCCTGGTCAACGATACCGATGTGCTCAATCAGTTGCTCGGCCAGGGTCTGATCCAGGTCGTCGGCAGCGTCTTCGGTCTGATCGGGATCGTCGTCGCCATGCTGCTGATCGAGTGGCGGCTCGCGCTTGCGTCGTTTATCGTTATCCCGCTGATGCTGTGGGCCACCAGCTTCTTTGCCAATCGCGCACGCAATGCATTTCGCGCCACGCGCGCGGCGATTGGTGATGTGTCGAGCGAGATCCAGGAGGAGATCGCGGGTGTCAAAGTCGCCCAGGCCTTCAGCCGCACCGATCTCAACAATCAGCGCTTCGCCGAGCGCAATGCCGTCAACCGTGATGCCAATGTGCGTGCAACGGCGATCACCGCCGCGTTCAACCCGGTGATCGAAGTGCTGTCGACGGTCGCCACCGCAGTCGTCATCGGGCTCGGTGGCTACTTTGTGCTGCAAGGCGAGGCGACGGTCGGGACGGTTGTCGCATTCCTCACCTACGTCCAGCAATTTTTCCGCCCGGTGCAGGCACTATCGAGCTTCTATGCTACCGCGCAGGCGGGTCTTGCCGCCGCCGAACGCGTCTTTGGCCTCACCGATCTGCCGCCCGATCTGGTTGATGCCCCCGATGCGGTGATCCTGCCACAGATCACGGGTCGGGTCGAGTTCGACCATGTGGGTTTTGGCTACGGCAGCACAACCGGGAGCGATCGCGGTCTGGTGCTGCGCGATGTCAGTCTGTCGGCTGCGCCGGGTCAGACGATCGCGATCGTCGGCCCGACGGGTGCGGGCAAGACGACGCTGGTCAGCCTGATTGGCCGCTTCTACGATGTAACCGATGGCGCAGTGCGTGTCGATGGCCACGATGTGCGTAGCGTCACGCGCGCGAGCCTGCGCGGCCAGATGGGTGTGGTGCTGCAGGATAGCTTTCTGTTTGCCGGGACGATCGCCGAGAATATTCGCTACGGCCGCCTCGATGCCAGCGATGCCGAAGTTGAGGACGCCGCGCGCGCGGCCAATGCCCACGAGTTTATTGCGCGTCTCGAAGACAGCTACGCGACCAGACTTGGCGAGCGTGGTAATGGCCTGAGCCAGGGTCAACGCCAGTTGATCGGCATCGCGCGCGCGCTGCTCGCGAACCCGCGCCTGCTGGTCCTCGACGAAGCGACATCGAGCGTCGATACGCGTACCGAGCAGTTGATCCAGGCCGCGCTGAAGACGTTGCTCGTCGGACGTACCGCGTTTGTGATCGCGCACCGCCTGAGTACGATCCGCGATGCTGATCAGGTGCTGGTGATGGAGCAGGGTCAGATCATCGAGCGTGGTACCCACGAGACGCTGCTCGCACAGGACGGGCTCTACGCCGATCTCTACCGCCGCCAGTTCCGCGAGACAACGACCACGTAACAGCGCGCCAATGCCCGACGCCGCCCCCGGTGCCGCCAATGCCCGCGCTGGTTATCCTATCCATCCGTGTTATCAGTGTCCTGGTCAGGCGGAGCCATGGATACGCCAGTGGCAACGCGGCACATTAGCCGAGCAATCGCGCAAGGCAAGCCGCGCTATTTGAGCTACAGGGAACCAGGACAACGTTCGTCAGCCTGGTACAATTCAACTCCTCCGTGTGCAGGCCGTGACACGACGCGGTTTGACTGTGATGAGTATCCATTTGCTCAAACATTTCAAGGTGGTAAAGGGATGTCTTCCATATGGCCGGTACCCAATACTGAAAGTCGTACGCAGGGGGGG
>JAYUYF010000750.1:0-2657 GCA_043752605.1 Roseiflexaceae bacterium | reverse complement strand
GCGCCGCCGCCGCCGCGCCTCTCGCTCCTGACCGATGGTGACGTTGCGCAAACCGCGCTTGCACGCACGTCCAGCAATCACACAAACCGTCGACGCTGCCGTCACTGGTCACCACAGCGTGGATCGGGGTTTGCGGAGCAATGGAATGCACATCAATACGCTTCCGGTTATGCATGGCGACGCCTACCCACCACGTGATTCCCATGGATCGTGGAGAGCACGCAAGCGGACGCGTGGTGCACGTGCGCCTGCCGCGTCGGTCTCCAGCACGATATCGCCATACGTGGTGGTCGGATCCCACAGGTACTGGGTGCGCTGCCCGGCCACGGTCTGCGCCACACGGCGGTCGTCGGCATCGTACTGATGCGTCACCAATGTCCCGTCGGCGCGCGTCACGCGGGCCAGCCGGTCGGTCGCCGTCCAGGTGTAGCTCGTCGTCAGCCCACCGTCGGTCACGGCCTGCAGGTTGCCGCGCACGTCGTAGGTGTAGCTGGCGGTACCGCGCTGGACGAGCTGGTCGCGGCTGTTGAAGGTCGCGGCGATCGGCACCCCATCGACCGTCTCGCGGGTGCGGTTGCCCGCCGCATCATACGTGAACGTGCTGGCGGTTGCGGTGCCCGCAGGCAGCGTGACGACGTCGGCGGTCACGCGCCCGAGCGCATCATACGTCAGCGTCGAGGTCGTGGCATCGGCGCGGGTCTGGGTCGCGACGTTGCCCACCGCATCGTAGGTCTGGGTCGTGCTCGCCCCGTCCGGCCAGATCGCCGCGACCTCGCGCCCCAGCAGGTCGTACTGCCAGGCGCGGGTATTATTCCGCGCGTCGGTCACGCTGGTCAGGTTGCCGGCCAGGTCGTAGGCGGCCTGCACCGCGTGGCCGAGCGGGTTGGTGACGCGGTCACCCGGCCCAGCGCGTCGTAGCTGGTGGTCGTGGTGTAGCCGTTGGCGTCGGTGCGCGCGGTCACGCGGCCAGCGGCATCGTACACTGTGCTGATCTGCGTGCCATCGGCTGCCTGGAACGGAAGAGAGCGATTGAGCGCACGCGAATAAAATCGAACCTGCAATGTCAGTGAGGCGTTTATCTATCTCGGATCCATCAAATTGTTGCTAAATCAGATTCATCCGAGAGAATAGTTTTCGATCACCCTCTAAAATGGAATTTGGTTCTCATCAGTCAGCACAGCAGGCATTTTCTGAGATAATTTAATGTCCCATCCGCGCTGCCGAAGTATTTCGAGAGCCTGATTCAGTTCTTCCTCATTAAATTTCTTCCACATAACAAAATCGTCGCCACCGAGAACAAGTCGGTGAGTCGCAGGATCGGGGCCAAACCAAAGTATCGCGTAATCGTCAAATTCCTCAACATCGCCAATTGCTTCGACATCGATAGATATCGTAGCTAACTGCACAAATCGTGACATTTACCCTCCTTTTTGGAAAGCAAACCAGAATGCTGGATATCCATATAATTCCATCCTTTTATTGTCTCTTCGCACATAGGGTATACCAAAACGCCTATCCGCCTCATAAGGGCGCTTATATGAATTAGTATATTCTGAGGATCGGTTTTCTTCAAGCACTACCTGATTCAGAAATTTACCAGAAGGACCCGCATCCGTGCTACTAAATCGGAGTGCCCCGCCCGGTTTGAGTACTCGCAGTGCATCTTGAAATATCAGATCCAACATCTGCGTCGTCTCAGGTATCCAAGCATTTCCGCGACCACGCGGTCCATTGAACACAATATCATTGTAACGACGCACTGCTGTAAAACTTCCCTCCGATAGACGGGTTGCATCGACATCGTCAACTCGAGTAAGATTGTTTTCAGACCATCGTACAATTTGTGAGTTTGTACCACCTATATCAAATGTCGACGCAATGATTTCCCAGTCCGTGTGCAATGCTGCCAAAGCGCGTGAGTACTCTAATCCATTATCTTCACCAACAACCAGTAACGGTAGCGATCCTCATTCGTATTGGAGGGTGCGACGGACTGTGGAGCCGGTGGAACGGTCGTTCCACCGACCGATCCACTGGTCAAAAGGACTACACCGACTAGGCGTAAGATCCGGAATCGGGTATCGCAGCCCGGCGGATCTGGCTCGTGGTTGCTCCCCGGTCGCAGCCCAAGAAAATCGGAGATATCGCAATGAGGTCGTCGTCAATCGCCACATCACCGACATCAACGTCGGGCAGGTCGGTGCTCCTGGTGACCCCATACCCGAGCAATGCGCCAATCGACACGGTCAGCAATGTCTTCGCCGTGACCAGGCCGAGCGCGGCGATCGCTGGCGTGGCGCGCACGGCGGGTTGGAGGTTCACGCCGTAGGACGGGGTCGCCACATACCCACTCGGGTCGCTGGCGTTGATCGGATTGTTGGCGACATACGCATACCGATTGCGTTCGACGGGGTTGGTGACATCGAGCGCCCAGGGGTCGGCGCTCAGGAAGCGCCCGGTGGCCGGGTCGTACATCCGGGCGCGCAAGGTATAGAGGTTGCTCGCGGCATCCCACGGCTGGCCGGTGTACTGGTACGGGTTGGCACTCGTGCCCTGGCGCAAATCCCAGATTGGTTGCGCCCGGCTGACCTCACCCCCCGGCCCCCGCTCCCATCTGGAGCGGGGGAGCGCAATTGTCGACGGGTTCAACCGTTCTG
>JAYUYF010000749.1:0-2663 GCA_043752605.1 Roseiflexaceae bacterium | reverse complement strand
GCAAGAGCCATGCGCTGGTCTCAGGACGATTGGCCGTGCGCGCGGGCGCAGGTTGTGAGCTGTGTGCCATCAGTACACCGGCAGATAGCGATCGAGCTCCCACTGCCCGATCGACATACTGTAATCGCGCCATTCGGCCATGCGCGCCTCGTAGAAGCGCTCAAAGATATGGGGGCCAAGGGCACCAATGACGACGCTATCGCGTTCGAGTTCGACCAGCGCTGCGCCCAGCGATTCGGGCAACACCTCAAACCGCCGCGCGCGTGGATCGACCTGAAATAGATCTTCTTCGGCCGCCGCCGCCAGCGGCAACTCGCGCCGCACGCCATCGAGCCCGGCCGCCAGCATCACCGCATAAGCCAGGTACGGATTGCACGAAGGATCAGGGCAACGCAATTCGACGCGCGCCGCCTGCGGCCGCTGACCCGTGATCCGCGGCACCCGCACCAGCGCCGCGCGATTGGTGCGCCCCCATGTCAGGTACACCGGCGCTTCGTAGCCCGGTACCAGCCGCTTGTACGAATTGACCAGCGGTGCCAGTACTGCCGTCATGCCCCTGGCGTGCGCCAGCAGCCCGGCCAGAAAATGGCGCGCCGTCTTCGAGATCCGGTACGGGTCATCGGCATCGTAGAAGACGTTGCGGCCGCTCGCCAGATCGACCAGACTCTGGTGCAGATGCATTCCATTGCCGCTCATATGCGCGAATGGCTTTGGCATAAATGACGCATACAGACCCTGTTGCTGCGCGATCGCCTTGACGACGGTGCGGAACGTCACGCTGCTGTCGGCGGTGCGCAGCGCCGGGCCATAGCACAAATCGATCTCGTGCTGGCCGACGGCCACCTCATGATGTGAAGCCTCGACCTCGATTCCAAACGCCCCCAGCGCGCGCACCATGCGCCGCCGCATGTGCGTGGCGGCATCGGCGGTGGCATCAAAATAGCCCGCCGCATCGTGCGGAATCAGCGCCGGCCGCCCCTGCGGATCGAGTTTGAAGAGAAAAAACTCCATCTCCGGGCCGACCTGGTAGCCATATCCCAGCGCCGCCGCATCTTCGAGCACCCGCCGCAGCGCGTGGCGCGGATCGCCCGCAAACGGGCGACCATCGGGCGTGTGGACATCACAGATAAATCGTGCGGTGGGGAACCCGGCATCGGTATCCCACGGGATGACCGCGTAGGTCGCCAGATCGGGCACCAGATACATATCGCTCTCGGCCACGCGCGCAAAGCCCTCGATCGCCGAGCCGTCAAACCAGACACCGTGATCGAGACACGCCGCAAACGCGGCGACCGGGATGGTCACATTCTTGACCACCCCGCCGATATCGGTAAACTGCAGGCTGATAAATTCGATACGCTGCTCGGCGACGCGCGCCAGGATCTCGTCGTGTGTCGTCATTGTGCCTCTACTGGCGGGTATACAGGATCTGGAACCCACCGTTGCGCGCACCGCGCCCGCTGACGCGGTAGCGCACCACACCATCTGCACCGCTACGCACGCTGCCGCTCGCCGATGCCTGTGCGCCCGCGCGTGGCTGTGAACTGATCACCACCGCACCAGTCGCATCGAGCACCTCGATCCGCAATTCGCCGCGCTCGATTTCGGTGACAACAATCACCGCGTACGTCGCAGCGACGGTATCAGGGGCAAAATCGCGCGTGCTGGTGCCCTCGAAGCCAAGAAACGTCGTCGTCAGGTTGCCGCTCTGCGCATCACCATCACGCGTGCTGCGTTCGCCAGAGCCGATGCCGCAGCCAGCCAGCGCTGCCGCCGCCGCCACAAACACGATGGCGCGCCGCCTATCCATACGATTCGGGACGACTATTGGCGTTTAGCGTCTCGGCAGGTGGCACGAGTGCCACACGCGGTGGCCGCAACGACTCGACGCGCAGGGTAGCACCACAGCCTTTATCGGCGCACACCAGTTCATCGCCCTGCTGGACATAGGGCAGCAGACCCAACCGCTGACGGCAGACCGGACACACCACAACGCCTACACCCAAAGCACGCTCCTAATCTGCGAACAGCGCATCGACAAATGTCTGCGCCTCGAACATGGCCAGGTCGGTCATCTTCTCGCCCGTGCCGACATAGCGCACCGGCCGACCGATGTCTTGGGCGATCGCAAACGCAATGCCACCCTTGGCCGTGCCATCGAGCTTGGTCAGCGCCACGGCCGTCACATCGACCGACTGCATAAACGCCTTGGCCTGCAACACACCGTTCTGGCCGGTCGTCGCGTCGATCACCAGCACGACCTCGTGCGGCGCATCGGGGAAGCGCCGCCGGATGATGCCGCGCACCTTCTCGAGTTCGCGCATTAAGTTCTTTTGCGCGTGCAGCCGCCCGGCGGTATCGATGATCAGAATATCGACGTTTTGTGCCACCGCAGCATCGAGCGCATCGTACACCAGCGCACCCGGATCGGCACCCTGACCACGCGTGATGACCGGTACCCCCGCGCGCGCGCCCCAGGTCTCGAGTTGTTCGGTGGCCGCTGCGCGGAAGGTATCACCCGCCGCCAGCATCACCGAACGCTTCGAGGTCTGCGTCAGCCGGTGTGCGAGCTTGGCGATCAGCGTCGTCTTGCCCGCACCGTTGACACCCACCACCAGAATAATGTATGGTTGCCCGCTGACGGGCGGCCGCCCCTCTTGCTC
>JAYUYF010000748.1:0-2663 GCA_043752605.1 Roseiflexaceae bacterium | reverse complement strand
GTGACGACCTCGCCTGGGCTCAACCTGGCCCGTGGGCCACGACGCACTGGCGTGGTGGGCAACTGCTTGACGATATCGTCCACCACCACGTACACTGTCGTCAGAAAGGTGTCCAGATCCGGCATGCTGTGCTCCGTTCCTTGGCCAGAGGCGGCACAATTGTGCGGGAATCATACGGGCACCTTTCGCATTGCGCGAGTCCAGAAATATGCACCAAACATACGGTGACAAGGTGATCGTGTCTGGATAGCATCACCCGGTCACCCGGTCACCCGGTCACCCGGTCACCCGGTCACCCCACGCGAAATGTCAGCGGCAGGTGCGCCAGGCCACGCAGCGCAAAGTTATCGCGCCAGACGATTGGTTCGCTCGTGAGCGCGAGATCGGGCAGGCGGCGCAGCAGTGTTGCAAACGCAATCTGGCCCTCCAGCCGCGCGAGCGGTGCGCCGACGCAATAGTGCGCGCCGTGGGCAAACGACAGGTGCCGGATATCGGTGCGTGTCACATCGAGATCATCTGCGTGTGCAAATTGTGCCGGGTCGCGGTTGGCCGCACCGATGATGATATTGCAATTCTGGCCCGCCGTGACCTGCACGCCACCAATGACCGTGTCTTCGCCAGCTTTGCGGCCGGTGGACTGCACCGGGCTCACGAAGCGCAGCAACTCTTCGACCGCGCCGGGGAGCAGGTCGGGCCGTTCGCGCAGCAGCGCCAGCTGCGCCGGGTGTTGCAGCAGCGCCAGCATACCGCTACCGATCAGGTTGGTAGTGGTCTCGTGGCCGGCCGCCAGCAGCAAGATACAGTTGGCGGCAAACTCATCGGCGGTGAGCCGGTCACCATTCTCCTCGGCCTGCGCCAGTGCCGTCAGCAGATCATCGCGTGGCGCGGCGCGCCGTTCGGCGGCTTTGCTGCGAAAATACTGGCTCATCGCGACCATATCACGTGCGACGACCGGGATCAGCTCGATCTCGGGTGCCGACGTGCCACCGAGCCAGGCCGCCACACTCTCGCTCCAGGCCTTGAGCTGCCCGCGATCCTCGGCGGGCACACCCAGCAGCGCCGCGATCGCCAGCAGTGGCAGCGGCTGGGCAAAATCGTCCATCAGCTCGATCCGGCCAGACGCCGCAACCTGGTCGATCAGCTCATCGGCCAGTTGCTGGATGCTGCCGCGCAGCGCCTCGACCGCGCGCGGGGTAAACGCGCGATTGACCAGCCCGCGCAGGCGGGTATGGGTCGGCGCATCGTTGAACAGCATCATGTTTTGCAGTACAGTAAAGATCGGCGCGGCACCACTGGCCGCCAGCCACTGCGGATCGGGCTGCACCCGGCCAGCCAGCATATGCGGGTGGCGTAGCACGCTCTGCACATCGGCATAGCGCACAAAATTCCACGACCAGCCGTCCCAGTGTACCGGACGCTCGGCGAGCAACTTGCGGTATACCGGGTACGGATCGGCCTGTGCACCCGTTTGATAAAGATAGTGCTCTGCGGGGTAACCTGTCATGATCGCTCCTCTCATTTGTTGCGCGATAGGGCGATTCACCACCAGGCCACGAAGGACACAAAGCGGAGCCGCTATCGATCTTTTGTCTTTGTGGTGCGTACGTCGCAGGTCAGACGCTGCGATCACGCAGCAGGTTGCGCGCGAGTCGGTAACAGACCCATGCTACCATCTGCACAAACACCCGAGCAAAGTGAGGCACGATGTCGAGCACCCTGTACCGTATTGTTGCGATCGACCAGCTCATCCGCGATGGCCAGTATCCCAATGTTGCCACGCTGTGCGCGCGCTTCGAGATCAAGCCGCGCACGGTGCACGATGCGCTGACGCGGTTGCGCGACGATTACGAGGCACCACTGGCGTATTGTCACACGCGGCGCGGCTATTATTACACCAACCCGACGTATCTCTTACCCGCGATTATCGCCACCGAGGGTGAGTTACTCGCCTTCTTCCTCAGCGCCGAACTCACCACGCGCTACCTCGGCACCGCCTTCGACGCGCCACTGCGCCAGGCGATCGGCAAGATCGCGCGCTACCTGCCCGACCAGCTATCGATCGACATGACCGCGCTCACCCACCATTTTACCTTCGCCCCCGGTGCGGTGGCGGGAGCCGACCCACTGCTACTCGCCGCGCTCAGCGAGGCAATCGTGGCATGCCACCCGCTCGATATCACCTACTTTACCGCCAGCAGCGGTGAACGCAACCAGCGCCAGATCGAACCGTACCACTTTATCAATTATCGTGGCGACTGGCAGCTGGTCGCCTTCGACCATCTGCGCCAGAAGCCACGCCAGTTTTCGGTGGCGCGCATCGAACAGTGGACGGTGCGCAAGGATCTGCGCTTTGTGCGCGATGGTTTCGATATGACGAGCTACATGCAATCGGCGTTTCAGATCGAACGCGGCGACGATATCGTGGCAGTCGCGATCTGGTTCGACCCGCAGCAGGCGCGCTACATCCGCGAGCGCCAGTGGCACCCCACGCAGCGGATCGACGAACACGCCGACGGCGCGCTGACATTGCATTTTGCCAGCGGTGCGCTCGGCGAGGTGCAACGCTGGGTGATGAGCTACGGCAGCCACGCGCGCGTCATTGCTCCACCCGCGCTGCGCGACTCGGTGGCGGCCGAGGCGGCCGCGCTGGTGGCGGCGTATCG
>JAYUYF010000747.1:0-2663 GCA_043752605.1 Roseiflexaceae bacterium | reverse complement strand
TGGCGCTGATGGGCGCGGCCTGGCGCGCCGATGGGCGTGATACGTGGCTGCGTGCGGGGCGCGCCGCGCTGGCGGGTCTGGGCGCGGTGGCGATCGGCGGCGTGGGGCTGCTGGCGTATCTGTCGTTCTTCCAGAACTACGTGCCGCAGGTCGGCGGTGTGGCCACGGTGACCGTGCCCTCGGATCTGGGCGAGTATCTGCTGGTAAACGGGCTGTTTGCCGCGCTACTGGTACCGGCGTTGTTTGTGATGGTCTGGCAGGTGCTGGCCGCGCTCGAACGGGTGCGGCGTGATGCGCCGGTGGCGGCGTTTGGCGCAGTGGCGCGCGGCGTGCCCGGCTCGCCGGTAGCGGCGCTGCGCGCGCTGGTGCTGGCGGCGGTGGTGCTGGTGGCGCTCGCGCCGCTGGTGCAGCTGCTGGTGGTGGCCGCGCAGAGCCAGCCGGGGATCGCGGCAGCGCTCGATCCGCTGGGTCGCGCGCTCAGCGTGCGGGTCTGGATCGGCGCGCTGCTGCTGGTGGGCGCGCTGCTGCTGACCACGCGGCTGATCGGCACCGGCAGCTGGTTTGGCGTCTCGCTCGCGGTGGCGGGCTTTGGCGCGACACTGATCCCCGAGCTGGTCTACATCCGCGATCACCTGGATGGTGGCGAGTGGTACCGGATGAACACCATGTTCAAGTTTGGTCTGCAGGGCTGGCTGTTGCTGGCGATCGCCAGTGGTGCGTTGTTGCCACGGATCGTGCGCGGGCTGCGGCGCGCCGGGCCGCTGGCGCTGGGTGCCGGGAGCGTCGGCCTGGCGCTGGTAGCGGTTGTCGGCGCGGCGTACCCAATCATCGGGACACCGAGCCGGGTCGGGTTGCGGTTTGGCGAAAACTCCGGGCCGGTGACACTCGACGGTCTGGCGTTTCTGCGCAGCAGCAGCTACACGTTGCCCGATTATGCCACGCAGGGCGGCGAGACGGTGGTCGAGCTGCGCTACGATGCGGCCGCGATCGACTGGCTGCTGGCCAATGTGAGGGGTACGCCGGTCGTCGCGCAATCCAGCCTTGAGTTCTACCGCGCCTACGGCACACGTGTGGCGGCCAACACTGGGTTTCCCACGATTGTGAGCCCGCTACACGAGAGCGAGCAACGCGACGGGGTGCTGGTGGGTGCGCGCGAGGCCGACAGCAACGAGCTGTTCCGCACCACCGACCTGCAACGCGCCGTGCAGATCCTCGCAAAGTACCAGGTTGGCTATGTGTATGTTGGCCCGGTCGAGCGCGCGGCGTATGGCGCGGCGGGTGCGGCCAAATTTGATGCGCTGGTGGATCGTGACCTGGACGTGGCGTATAGCAACGAGCAGGTCACGATCTACCGGGTCCGCGACGAGGCGCGCGCACGCTCGCCGTTTGATGCGGTGCAGCCCGCCGACGAACCTGCGCAGGCGTTCCCCACGCTCGACGAGCCACCGCCGCAGCAGAACACTGGCGATCCTGATGCGATCGCGGCTGCCGAGGCGCGCGTGGCCGCCGCACCGGGCAATGCCGGTGCCGCATTCGGGCTGGCCGAATTGTACCGCGCTATTGGCCGCTTTGACGAAGCGGCCGACGTGCTGGCACTGGCGGCGGGTGCCAACCCGACCGACATCGGGCTGCACCATCTGTGGGGCGATATCCTGCTCGATGCGCAGCGCTACGATGAAGCCGAGATCGCCTACGGCCGTGCGATCGCAGCCCAACCCAATGCGGGCAACTACAACAAACTGGCGAACGGCCAGGTGGTGGCCGGGCGGCTGGAAGCGGCCGAGGTGACGTTCAAACTGGCGATTGCGACCGACGCCACGGCGACCGACCCGCATTTCTTCCTGGGCCAACTCTATGAAGATCAAAACCGCATCGATGAAGCAGCGGCGGCATACCAGCAATATCTGGCGATCGCACCCGCCGATGCGCCGTATCGTGCGCAGGCCGCCGAGGCATTGGCGCGCATGGGGCGGTAGGCCGCGCCCGCCCTGGCGGGCGCGGCCTGTAGGGGCATTCGTCGCCGCGAATGCTTTGCCCCTACGGCGGCGGCACAGCCGCCGCCAACCGCCCCGATTATCATCGGAACATGGGGTTTACGTGACGCAGGTACTGATCTACTGGATTTTGGCGCTGCTGTTCCGTGTGGCGGGGCTCGTGCCCGCGCGGCTGTTGCTCGGCGCGTTGCCCGATCGCGGCTATGCGGCGGCGGGTGCGCTGGGATTATTGCTGACGGGCTACGCGGCCTGGATGCTGGCGATGCTCGGGCTGGCAGCGTTTGGTGCGCCGCTGGTGGCCGCGTGCCTGGTGGCGCTGATCGCCGCCGGGCTCTACACGCAACGTCGCGATCTGGGCGGCCTCGGCGGGTGGCTGCGCGCGCGCGCGGGGCTGGTGATCGGCCACGAACTGCTGTTCCTCGGGGCGCTGGCGTTCATGGCGCTGGTGCGTAGCTATCAGCCAGACCCGTGGGGCACCGAGCGGCCGATGGACTTTGCCTTCTTCAACAGTATCCAGCGCAGCCAGAGCTTCCCCCCGGCCGACCCGTGGCTCGCGGGCTATAGCATCAATTACTACTACCTCGGCTACCTGCTGATGGGTTGTGTGGCGCTGCTCAGCGGCATCGAGGCATCGGCAGCCTACAATCTCTCGCTGGCATTGATCTTTGC
>JAYUYF010000746.1:0-2668 GCA_043752605.1 Roseiflexaceae bacterium | reverse complement strand
CAAAGACCGTCGTCACGCCGTTCGCGCGCGCGACCGCCACCATCGGCAGCACACCGTCGATGTGGCGCAGATCGCCGTCGAGCCCCAGTTCACCCAGAAACACCGCGCCCGTCGTAGCGCCACTGACCTGCTCGGAGGCCAGCAGCAGGCCGACGGCGATCGGCAGATCGTACAGCGGCCCAACTTTGCGCAGATCGGCGGGGGCCAGGTTGGCCGTCAGCCGCTTCATTGGGAAGGTCATGCCGCTGTTGCGTACCGCAGCACGCACGCGCTCACGGCTCTCTTGCACGGCGGCATCACCCAGGCCAACGACGGTGAACGCCGGTAGTCCGGCGGCGATATCAACCTCGACCTCGACGATCACACCCTCGATCCCAATCATGGCGCAACTGAGCACTTTTGCCAGCATCGTTGTCTC
Source organism: Roseiflexaceae bacterium (assembly GCA_043752605.1). Taxonomy (GTDB): domain Bacteria; phylum Chloroflexota; class Chloroflexia; order Chloroflexales; family Roseiflexaceae; genus JAYUYF01. The sequence continues at coordinate 2,250 of JAYUYF010000746.1, read as the reverse complement.
TCGTTTCCTGTGTGAAGCGTGGCTCGCTGCCACCCACGGTTATCAGCTATACCGTACAGGAGCTGGCAAAGATACGGGTCACCCGCCGCAACAGGAGAAAGGTACCGCGCAAAACCACGATTTGCCGCCCCGCTTGTGGGGACGCCGCATGCTGCGTCCGCCCCCGCCCGGATCGTGCTATGATCACCCTATGCACGACACACCACAACGGATTGTCTCGCTCAGCCCGGCGCTCACCGCGCTGGCGTGCGCGCTTGGTGCGGGTGATCGGATCATCGGCATCAGCGACCTGTGTGCCTGGCCGGCTGCAAAGACACCCGCGCGCTGCGGTGCCCCACGCACACCGGCGATCGACACGCTGCGGGCACTGGCCCCGGATTGTATTCTGGCCAGCCACAGCGAAACCGACACCAGTCTGGTGCGCGCCGAGTTTGGTCTGGCGATGGCGCTGCACGTCACGCAGATCGCCACGTTTGCCGATGCTGCTGGCCAGCTTGCCGCGCTGGCGCGGCGGATCGGCTGCGCACCAGCGGGCCAGCACTGGTGCAGCGCGCTTGATGACGCACTGGCCCGCGCCGACGCGCGCGCGCAGACGCCACCGCCGCGCGCGTTGCTTGTGCTCTGGGCACAGCCCTGGATTGCGGCCGGAGCTGAGAGTTTTGCGGGCGATCTGCTGCAACGCTGCGGCGCACACAACGTTGCAGCACAGTTTGGTGGGCGCAACCCGCGCGCCGCGCTCGACCAATTCATGCGCTACAATCCCGCCGTGATTGTGCTGGCGCAGCGCGCGGCAACACCCCACGATCCGGGCGTCTTTCGGCGTTTTGGCGATGTCCTCGCCGTGATGCGGCGGCGGATCCACCTGATTGATGCCGATCACGTCGCACAGCTCAACCCCGCGCTGCCAGCCGCCGCCGTGCAGATCACCGATTGGCTGCATCCCAATCGTGCAAACCGTTGACCGGGTAGAGAGGTTTGTGGTGGAGCGAAGACCGCAACACATCGCCATCATCGCCGCTGGGCTGGCAGCGCTACCGGGCGTCCTGTGCGTCGTGCTGGTCGGTGTGTTTGCAATTATTGCCAAATACGTATGCCTTGTTTCTTCGGTCTGACCGCTGTGCGTTTTGATGATGTCCGAATCGAGCCCGTATCATGAGTGAACACGCATCATTTCCGATCGACGCCGCCGTCGCGATCCTTGCGCACGAGATGCCAAACTATCCGCAGCCGCTGATCGACGGTATGGCGATCGACCGCTCGCCGTTTCGGATCCTGATCGCCACGATCCTCAGCCTGCGCACGAAGGATACACTGACGGCCACGATCACGCCGCGGCTGTTTGCCGCCGCCGATACCCCGGCCGCGATGCTCCAGATCGACGAAGCAGATCTGGCACAATTGATTTACCCGGTCGGCTTTTACCGCAACAAGGCGCGTGATATCCGCCGGATCTGCCAGATCCTGATCGCCGAGCACGACAGTGCAGTGCCCGCGACGATGGACGCACTGCTGGCGCTGCCGGGTGTCGGCCGCAAGACGGCCAATCTGGTGCTCACCGCCGGCTTTGGGCTACCCGGCATCTGCGTCGATATTCACGTCCACCGGATCTGCAACCGCTGGGGCTATCTCAGCACAAAACTTCCCGACGCTACCGAACTGGTGCTGCGCGAGATTCTGCCCACCGCGTACTGGATCGGCTTCAACGCGCTACTGGTCACCCTCGGCCAGAACATCTGCCATCCGGTCTCACCACGTTGTAGCACCTGCCCCGTCGCGCAGCTTTGCGCGCGCATTGGCGTGGTGCGCAGCCGATAAGCCCGGTGCGCAGCCTGCGCGCGTGATTGGGGTACTAGTACTTCCTGATGCGAATCCGCGCGGCTTCAGGTTGTTTTCCAGCGCATCGCAATCCCATGTATCGAATTTTAATCAATAGCTGCTACTTGTTGTCGTAAGGTTAAGGACTTTTGTCTCATTGCCGCTCCGATGCTACCAGCCTACCATGCATATGACGACGCGGTCATCTTGCCACTCGGCAAACGGTATGCAAGAAGGGGACGACATGACATCTCGCCGCCAGTTTCTCCGGCGCACAGCAACCACCAGCGCCGCCGTCGCAGGGGCTACCCTCGCTGCGCAGCCGCTCGCGCTGTTTGCGCAGGGCACGAACGACGACCTGACCGTATTTACCAATCCTGAGGCCGCGACCGCCGCATTGCCATCACCCGAAGTGATTGCGCTCAACCGCATGGG
>JAYUYF010000745.1:0-6722 GCA_043752605.1 Roseiflexaceae bacterium | reverse complement strand
CGGCTGGAGCGTCGCGTTCAGCACCATAGCGGTCATTGCTGGAGCGAGTGTAGGGGTACAGCCGAGATAGATGTAAAAACACGCAATACACGTTTTCGGGTACGAAGCTTCGTGTTCGCGTTCAAAGCTACCATGATAATATGGTGCAACACTTCGCGAGCGATGCACCATCGCTACCTGTGGGGTAGCCAGCGAGGACTGCAGTAGGCGGCGATAGGCTACGGTGGTGGCGTGGCGCGAAGCAGATCCTCGGGTATATCGAGCGCGAGCAAAGGCTGTGGGACATCGAACAGCCCAAATCGTCCCAGATAGACACTTGATCCCAGATCGATGACGAAGGCGCGATACGGCACATATTGATAGAGGACGCTGCGGTCATCGGCCAACCAGCCAACTGGCTGAAACGGCAGCGGATCCATCCACGGGCGTAATGGCCAATCGCGCGCCTCGCGCCCCGTAGCGACGATCAGGGTGTGCGTCGCACGGTCAACGACGCCGAGCCCGGTGACGTACCAGGTTGGACGCGTTGCCGAAAGGCGCGTGGATGCACTGCTGATGATGACGGTGCGTTGCGGTGGGTCGGCCCATGCCGCCATCGTCGCTTGCCACGGATGCGCAAACGCCTGCGTTTGGTTATCGAGGACAAAATCGCGGATGGGGAGCGCACCACCGTTGCGCCGCGACCAGGCGATGATATCATCGGCGTCCACACTTGAAAATACCACCGATCGGGCAAGATCGTCGGGGACAATGATGTAGACGACGGTCTTCTGCGGGATAAGACGATACCCGCGCGTCGGCACGTCGCGTGGCACCAATGTGGGATCCCACCGATGGTATGCCGCAATGGGAATACGTGGAGCGGCAGGAGAATCCAGGGTTACCAGGTAGTGATCCCCGGCAATCAGTCCACCCGTGATGAGGGTATCGGTCAAAAAGAACTGATCACTATCCGTGGAGGCGAGATCGCGTACCCGCCGCAGGTCCGCAGTATAGAGTGAGACGCGGGGAGATTGGCGCTCGGTAAGGAGCCAGTGCTGCCCAGTTGGAGAAATCTGGACTCGTGGATCCACACATGCCGATGCGATCAGGATGAACGGTGCATAGCGCACTGCCTCGCTTTCTGTTGGGCAATTGCACTGGAACAGTCGCTGCACGAGCAGATTATCGCGCAGCCACCAGCCGTAACAGTAACCGACGTACAATGTCAGGATACACAGCATGCCACTACCGGTTGTAGCGGCGATCCTGAACCATCGCGGGCGGCGTGATCGTGGTGAAACGCTGTTGGATGTGGCAAACATCGTCTACCTTTGGCTTTTGGACACCACCATCGCCGACGCGCGTGCGTTCACAAAGCCGTATTCGGGCAGGTGCTTGTTGAACACTACGCCTGCATCGGTGGCGGTTTCGCGCTTCCAGTCGGCCTGCAGCTCGGCACCAAGCGCAAAGACGGTGACCAATTGCGCCCCCGCACCGCTCATACGCTCCATCGCGGCCTCGGCCTCGTATTTACTCCAGGCCAGGGCGACCGAGCGATAGACTGGGTAGGCGTGCCTCGTCTGCGGTGGGCGACGATGCCGACCGCTACGCCGATGCCTCGATGCACTTTCTTATCGGCGCGAGAATGCAGCAGCAGGGAACCGACGACACCGCGACCGAAAAGCATCTGCGCGCCGCCGCCGCGATTGCTGCAGCGCACAATCTTCATCAGATCACCGCGCGAGCCAATTCCAACTTGGCAACCTGCTCGCCGAGCAGGGCAGATTAGACGCCGCCATCACCGCCTTCCACGAAACGGCTCGGCTTGCGCACGCGGCGGGGGATGTATTTCAGGAGGTGCTTGGCTACAACAACGCGGCCTATCACATGATCCTGGCGGGCGACCTCGCCAGTGCGCGCGAACTGATCGACAGCGGACTTGCGCTGGCCGAGCGCCAAGCCCTGTGGGTGCCACGGCAATGGTTGTATAGCACCCGTGGCGAACTTGCGCTGGCGCAGTGGGCCGAGGCCGAGACATGGTTCGTGCGCGGGCTTGCCGAGGCCCAGCTGCATCACAACCAATCCCAGGTCGCGAACTATCACGGCAACCTTGGCCGCGTCGCGCTCGCGCGTGGCGAACGCGAGCAGGCACTACAGCAGTTGGAACAGGCACGTTCCCTGGCGCAATCGCTCGCCCCGCGACATCTGCAAGCTCAGATCACGCAGTGGCTTGCCGAGGCGCAAGCAACTATGTGAGGGTTCGCAGGGCTAATGCGCCTGAGCTTCTCGGGAATCCGGCTTTGCACGGGAGGTGGACAGGACGCCATTTGCCGGTATGATTTGCGTGCCAACACGAATCTGCCGTGCGAGCAGCAGCGCGCGGACGCACGAGAGTGAGTCCCACCCCGGGTGTGACGGAGAGTCCTGCATGAAAACTCACCACAACGGCACAACGGCCACAAAGTCTTGGTGTGCTTCGTACCGTTGTGGTGCAACGCGGGAGTTTGCCGGAATGTACGTCACACCCCATGCCCTGGATTAGTTTGACAGGTACCGCTGCGCAACCTATACTCAACGCACGATACATCGTACATGCACAGGCGCGGCGTGACACCCCAGCATATTGACCTGCCCGTGGCCTTTGGCGTTGCCCGGTGAAATCAATGCGCGGGGAGACGCTCACCACTACCCACGTCGGGTGGCATGGGCTTGCAGCCCACGACTGCACCGATCACGGTCGCGACACCGCATGACGCACACTTTCTGCTTGAGACCCCACGCCTGAAGGCCAAGCTTGAGCAGCAAGGTAACTATCTCTGGTCTTTGCACACGTTTGGAACTATTCTGCCGCGCATACTGCACGGATGAGGAAAGCGGAAAGGATCACGAGCATGGAATATCGTCGCTTAGGACGTTCAGGATTGCAGGTGAGCGCGCTCTCGCTGGGCGCGTGGGTCACCTACGGTGGGCAGGTCGGCGAGCAGGTCGCCCGCGAGTGCATGGCGGCCGCCTACGACGCCGGTGTCAATTTCTTCGACAACGCAGAGGGCTACGCATCCGGCAACGCCGAAGTGGTTATGGGCAATGTCATCAAGGAACTGGGCTGGCGTCGCGAGAACCTGGTCGTTTCCACCAAGATCTTCTGGGGCGGCAGCGGCCCGAACGACACCGGCCTCTCGCACAAGCATGTAATCGAGGGCGTCAACAATGCGCTCAAGCGCCTGCAGCTCGACTATGTCGATCTGGTGTTCTGCCACCGGCCGGATCCCAACACGCCGATCGAGGAGACCGTGCGCGCGATGGACATTGTGATCAAGCAGGGCAAGGCCTTCTACTGGGGCACCTCGGAGTGGAGCGCAGCCGAGATTATGCGTGCCGATGGGATTGCCCGCCACTATGGCCTGACCCCGCCGACCATGGAGCAGCCGCAATACAACATGTTTCACCGCGAGCGCTTCGAGCAGGAGTATGCGCTGCTCTACCGTGACCTGGGCTATGGCACCACAATCTGGAGCCCGCTGGCCTCGGGACTGCTGACCGGCAAATACAATGATGGTGTCCCAGCTGATAGCCGCGCGGCGCTCCAGGGTTATGAGTGGCTCCAGCGCGGCATCACGCCCGAGCGAATCGCGAAGGTCAGGCAGCTGCAGCGTGTCGCCGATGAGCTGGCCTGCTCGCTGGCACAGCTCGGCCTGGCCTGGTGCCTCAAGAACCCGCATGTCAGCACGGTGATCACCGGTGCGAGCCGCGCTTCCCAGGTGACTGAGAATATGCAGGCTCTTGAGGTGGCAGCGAAGCTGACGCCTGAGGTGCTGCAGCAGATCGATACAATCCTGGACAGCAGCGACGGTGAAGCGTAGTGCGCAGTGGCCCGATATGCTCGGTCGATGGTTTGCGCCGGTAGTGCTGTCTGCAGGCGGCAAGCCGTACGAACGCAGACCATTGCTGTGCGACGACCGATTTCGCACGAAGCCATTGTGCCAGTTTGGGCTACAGCCGAGATGTGTGTAAGAAGGCGAAGCATTAGTGCTTCGCCCAGTGCAGAGATGTCCTGCTGCCACGACTGCACGGAAGTCGTGGGTAGCGTCGTAGCGGGGCGCAAGTCGCTTCTTTTGTCGTGCGCAATACACAGAATTTGCGTAGTGCGAAAGCGTAGTGATAAACTCGATAGCCTTCTCCCTGCGTTTATCTAGTCGAGACCTACGTTCGCTTAGCAAGCTAAGTAGGTAACTTCCGAGCAATACGCCAGTCACCTCGCCTTTACTCACGCCGCAGATCCGCGAGGAACTCCGACGCCGGTGCGATGCCGCAGATCAGCAATTCGTCGCGCGCACGCGTACACGCGACATACAACAGATGGCGTTCGGTGTCGAGCACTTCGCGTCCCAACAGCCGGTCGGCCTGGCTGCGGATCTGGTGCGAGGTGCGATAATTGACGCGCAATGTGGTGGCGCGCCCCTGCACGTTCACGCCCTGCTGTTTCCACGAGAATGGGCTCTGGAAGATTCGCTGCCCTAGAGCAAATCCCAGATTGGTTGCGCCCGGCTGACCTCACCCCCCGGCCCCCGCTCCAAATGGGAGCGGGGGAGCGCAATTGTCGACGGGTTCAACCGTTCTGAGATTCGCTGTAAGTCGCCAGCGAAGAACAACGCATCCGGTCGGTCGCCGCCGATTGCGGCCAGCAATGCGAGCTGTTGCGCGCCGATATCCTGCGCTTCGTCGACCACCGCGAACTGGTAGGGTGGCACATCGCGCAGGCTGGTATCGCGCGCGAGTGCGTAGTACAGCCCGGCGATCGTGCGCTCGCCACGCGCCGCGAGGCCGGCCTGCACCCACGCCATGATCTCCCACACGGTGGCGCGCTTGCGCTCGACCAGCCGGGTCTTGCGCCCGAGCCGCGGCGCATCGCGGTAGGCTTCCCAGCTGCCAAGCTGGAATGCATCGACTAGCTGGGTCCATTCGTCGCGTAGGAATGCCTCGCTGAAGGTGTGCCCTGCCACGCTGGCGCTCGCATCGCGTAGCAGCGCCATGATCGTCGCATCGCTGGCGATCTGCGGCTTGCCGAGACGCGCCCGGTACAGCCGCTGCGCCACGGTGTCGAGCGTGTCGACCTCGATCCGCGAGAAGAGTTCGGGCTCGCGCTCTTCGCTCACCAGCACGCGCAACCGCTCGCGCAAGGCGTTAGCCAGGATCGGAGCAAATGTCGTGAGCAACACGCGCGCGTCGCGATCGCGGCGTGCCAGCGCTGTAGCAGTAGCTATGCGGCAGGTCGATGTTGCCCAGCAGCTGCACGGGCTTGCCCACCACGGCGAAGGGGAACACCCGGTTGCCAAGAGCCGAGTTGCGCACCTCAGGGCCGAAGAAATCGGCGGAACGACCGATCGTTACCGCAACGGTGCCCGCCCGGTGCGCCGCGAGGTAGGTCTCGGCGAGCGTGGCGCGCATGCGCCCCTTGCGGGTGGTCGGCACAAACGGCGTCTCCTCGGTCATCGGCACGCCACGGGTTGCACCGTACCCGTAGAGCGTATCGAGAACCACGAGCCGGGCACCCGCGCGTGCCGCACCGTCGATGATACTGGCACCGAAGCGCGGGATCAGCTCGACCTGCTGCGGGTAGGGCACGTTGGCACAGTGGTAGACCACGGCGGCGTCGGCCGTCAACACCCGTACCTGCGCCACGTCCAGTATATCGCCGGCAACCACCGAGACGCCCTGCGGCACCCGCGCGTCGCCGCTCCGATTCACGCAGCGCACCTGCTTGCCCTGGGCATGGAGGACGCGGGCGAGCATGCTGCCAGCCGGGCCAGTTCCGAACACCACGTGGAGATTGCCATCCTTGAACATGATCTGTTCCTTTCTCAAACAATATACATTTATCGAACTTAGTTCGATAATGCGCAAAAACACTGCTAGGGGGCAGCCGAGCGCCACCCTTGGAGCAGTGCGCTCACACCCTGGTGCAGCAGAAGCGGAACGATTATACTGGAAGTTGGCACGACCGCCAGCCACGCGATCATCACCCTGTCGGATACCGGGATCGGTATCGCGCAGGCCGATCAGGCACAGGTGTTCGACGAGTTTCATCGCGCCGAGCAGACGATCGCACACGGCTATCCTGGGCTTGGGCTTGGGCTGACGATCTGCAAACAGCTGGTAGCACTCCACGACGGTACGATCACCATAGCCTCACCCGGGCAGATGGGGAGCGGCACAACGGTGCGCGTCCAACTCCCGTTGCGCGAACCAACCGCCGCGCAGGCGATGCCGGTGCTGGCAGCAGCAGCAGTGGCACCCGGAGAGCACGATACCGACCGCTCGGTGCTGGTGGTCGATGATGATCCAGGAACGGCTGCGCTCTATCTGCGGCTCATCCGCCACCACGGTATCGCTGCCCACACGGTCTATGCGCCGAATGGTCGCATCGCGCTCGAACGCATGCGGCAGCGTACACCAGACCTGGTGCTGCTCGACCTGATGATGCCAGATCTCGATGGCTATGCTGTGCTGGCAGCGATGCGCGCCGAATCACAGCTTCGGGCGGTGCCGGTGATCGTGCTGAGCGCACAGATCCTCACCGAATCCGATCTGAGTCGCCTGCAACAGGGGGTCGTCAGTATTCTCAGCAAAGGGGTCTTCAACGCCGACGAAGTTTTGGCACATCTCGCCGCAGCATTGTCGCAGGCGCATCGTTTTGGCAGTGCCGCACAGCGGATCGTGCGCAAAGCCATCACGTACATTCA
>JAYUYF010000744.1:0-2675 GCA_043752605.1 Roseiflexaceae bacterium | reverse complement strand
GTGGCACGGTCGCTCCGTTGCACACCTGGCAGCACGAGTTGGAATGAAAAGTACGAGAGCACGCCCATCACGGGCGAAGGAGCGCGACATGGCCACCCCACGCCGTCGAGAGGAAGCAGCCGCCGAGCGCAATATAACGCGCACCTACCGCGCCGCAATTCGGCTTGGCGAAGATTTCATCACGATTGAAGAGACCATTACTCTGCCGGTCGACGCCAGCGATGAAGACATCCAGCGTGCCGTCGATCTCGGGCTACGGATCTATGATGCGCAGCGCACCGCGATCGAAGGGCAGACCGCAGCGATGCGCGCAGCCGCCGGCAACGTGCAGGGTGGCGCGCTGATCATCCGCGATCCCGATGCCCCCGCGAGCGAGAAGCAGCGCAATTACATCGCCGCACTCCAGGAAGATCTCGCATGGTCGAATGACCAGCTTGGCAGCTACGCGGCCGACCAGCAGGTCGATCTGTTGATGCTCACCAAGGGGCAGGCCAGCACATTCATCGATGGGCTGAAGCAGGTTGCTGAGGAGCGGAGCAGCTATGATGTGCAGCCGCGGCAGCGCGCGGCGGCTCCGGCGGCCGAGAACGACGGCGCGCCTGCCAATGCCCGGCAGCATCACGCGCTCGAGCAGCTCGCGCAACGCTACAGTCTGGTGCTCGCCAGCGAGACGCAGCGGCGCTACACGATCGAGCCGCAGCAGTTGACCTACGGGCAGGCTACCGCGCTCATCCGCGAATTGCAACGTGGGCCGCGCAGCGAATAAAACTGCGCGTATCTTTTCGCGATCTCGTGCGGTATATCTGTCGACATCAGCACAACGTGTAGCTGAGTACAGAAGGCGCGGATGGAGAAACATCCGCGCCACGCACGGAGACACCAGTATGCAACAGGTACGCGGCACCCTCAATCATGTAGAACTCATCGGCTGGCTTGGCGATGCACCCGAGCAACGCGTCTTCGCCTCGGGCGCACGGATGTGTAGCTTTAGCATCGCGACGCGGCGCTTCGGTGCCAGGAACGAGCAGGGCACACGTGAGTTCGACACCGAGTGGACGACGGTAGAAAGCTGGGATCGATTGGGCGAGCAGTGTAGTGAGTCGCTGGGCAAAGGCAGCCGCGTCCACGTCTGTGGCAACCTGCAAACGCGTTCGTGGGAGGATCGCGACACCGGGCAGCGCCGTTCGCGTACCATCGTGCGGGCTACATCGGTGTTGTTCCTCGAACCGCGCCCCGAAACTGCCGATACCGACGAGGTGGTGGAAGACGTCGCATAGGTGGCAATGCTGGTAGGGGCGCGATATATCGCGCCCCTACCGCGCCAGCGGCACGAAGTAGTAGCGAAACCCGCTGACCGGCTCGCCACCAAGCACACGGCGGCGCGGGATCTCATACAACTGGTCAAAGCCACGAAATGACTGTGTGATCACCGCCGATTCAAACCCCAGTGTGTGCGCAAGTTGCGCGATCTCCGCAGTGTACTTGCCCGCCGGGTAACTAAAGCTCCGTACCGTGATACCAAGCGTCTGCTCGATCATGATACGGCTCTCGATCATCTCGGCAGCAGCATCTTCCAGCGAGAGGCTGGTAAGATCGGCGTGAGTCACCGTATGCGCGCCAATCTCCATGCCCGCATCGCGGAGCGCAGCGAGTTGCTCGATACGCACGTAGCCGGGCGTACCGATCCGACTCGACACAATGAAGAATGTGCCAACAAAGCCACGCGCCTGGAGCACCGGGAGCGCTGCGAGCGCATTATCCTCGTAGCCATCGTCGAAGGTCAACACCACTCGTTTGGGCGGGCACACCTGACGCGCGCGCAGGCAATCGGTCAAGGTAGCCATGGTGATCGGGGTGTACCCCTGCTCCGCGATCCAGTCCATCTGTTGCGCAAAGACCGCGGGGGCCACCGAAAGCCGGTAACCCAGCGGGTCACTCGCTTGATCGACGACGCGGATGTAGTGGTACATCAAAATCGGGATGTACCCGAGGTTGGCGCTCGCGACCATGGCGAGCGGTTCTGTCGTCGCGGCGGGCGTGAGGGCGGCGGGAACCGACGTCGGTGCCGGGAGCGTCGGAGACGCTGCAGCAAGCTGCGGCGCTCCGGAAGCGACGGGCGTGGGGGCGACGGGCGTGGGGGCGACGGGAACCGACGTAGGAGATGCCGGGGGCGGCGCAGCTTGCTGCGGCGTGGCGGGGGTCATCGTGCATGCCACGCATACGAGTGCGCCCACCACACAAAGTGATGGGCGCAGCTGACGTAGATCGAACACGTTACGGGCGAGGTACGGCGGGTGCTGCCACCGGCTCAGGGCCGTTCCAGAAGAACAGCAGCGCGTTGGCGACGGCGCGCTCGCCACCTGCATCGGGCGGGCGGTTCATGATTTTGCCATCGATCGTCATTGACGACGAGCCACCGCCATCGAGTTCCATGGCATCATATGCGCCAAACTCGAGCAGTAGATTGGCCAGTTCGAGCTGGGTCGCACCGCGGCTATAGCCGCGCTGGTAGCCATCGATCACTGCCACAATCAGCAGCGACTGGTCGGCGTTGTAGGCGATCGCAGTGCGCGGCATCCGCACGTAATCGTAGTGCTTCTGCTTCCAATCGGTCGTAAAATCTTCGCACTGCAGATTTTTCTGCGTCTTTGGCGCGAGCTTACAATCACGGAAGG
>JAYUYF010000743.1:0-14804 GCA_043752605.1 Roseiflexaceae bacterium | reverse complement strand
CCGCGCGTGTGTTGTGACTGGAGCACTCAATGATAAGCATGCTGGACGATGACCAATGCTGGGATGCAGTTCTGCGACGCGATGCCGATCAGGACGGTAGATTTGTGTATGCGGTACGCTCGACGCGGATCTACTGCCGCCCATCGTGCCCGGCGCGCCGCCCGGTGCGCGCCAACGCAACGTTCTTTACGACACCAGGCGATGCAGCCCGCGCGGGGTATCGCGCCTGTTTGCGCTGTCATCCGGCGGGTGATACGCCAGTGGCGGCGCACGCCGAACTTGCGGCACGCGTCTGCGCGTTGATCGACGCCGCAGCCGATACGGCACCGACGCTCGATACGCTGGCGGCGGCAGTACACCTCAGCCCGTATCACCTGCAACGCAGCTTCCGGCGCACGATGGGCATCACGCCGCACCAGTATGCAGCACGCCAACGACTGGAGCGGCTCAAGCACGAGTTGCGCGGCGGGGCGCAGGTGACCCACGCGATGCTCGACGCCGGCTACGGCTCGCTCAGTGCGGGCTATGCGCAGACCGGCCGCGAACTGGGAATGACACCAGCGGCGTATCGCGCGGGTGCGATGACCGAGCAGATCGTCTGGGCACTGCTGGCGTGCGAGTATGGTCTACTGCTGGTGGCGAGCACGCCGCGTGGAATTTGTGCGGTGCGGCTCGGCGACGATAGTGCGGCGCTGGCAGCCGAACTGCGCGCTGAGTTTCCTGCGGCGACGATCGTGCGCGATGATACGGGCATCGCCGCAGCACACGCACAGCAGATCAACGAGCACCTCGCCGGTCGTGCGCCACACATCGATCTGCCACTTGACCTGCGCGCGACCGCGTTTCAGTTGCAGGTCTGGGCGGCGTTGCGTGCGATCCCGTATGGGACTACCCACAGCTACAGCCAGGTGGCGCGTGCGATCGGGCAGCCTACTGCGGCGCGCGCGGTCGCGCGCGCGTGTGCCACCAACCCCGTCGCACTGGTGATCCCGTGTCACCGCGTGGTGACTGCTGCTGGTGGCCTGAGCGGCTACCGCTGGGGTGTGGCGCGCAAACGGGCATTGATCGAGCGCGAGGCGGCATACGCAGCCGCTGTGCCAGCTGCGGCGGTGCCAGTGTGACGGGTACGCTCGCGCTGGTGATCGTGGCGCATGTGCCGTATGTACGCAGTATTGGGCGCGAGCCCGCAGGCGAGGATCGGTTGCACCGGTTACTGGCGGGTGGGCTCATCCCGGTGTTGCGCTTTCTGGCTGACATGCGTGAGCGCGGGACACCGACACCGGTGACGTTTGCGATCGCGCCGATCCTGCTCGAACAGCTCGCCGACCCGATCATCCAGAAACATATTGTGTACTGGCTCGAACGGCAGATCGACACGCATGAAGCAGCGGCACGTGACCCGGTAAACAGTGATGATCAACAATCATACGTGCGCGAGTTTGCCATCGAATGGACACGTGGGCTGCTCGAAACCTTTGATCGGCGCTTTAGCCGCAATCTGGTGGCAGTGATACGCGATCTCTGCCGCTACAACGGTGCCAGCGCCCTGGCGAGTGCAGCGACGCACGCCTACTTACCGCTGGCCGCCTCGGCAACGACGGTGCGCGCGCAGATCGAGATCGGTACACTTGCGACGACGCGCCAGCTCGATCTGCACCCACAGGGCTTCTGGTTGCCGGAAATGGGTTATACGCCCGCGATTGAGCGCGCGTTGCAACTCGCCGGATTACGCTATACGATTGCCGACCCGGCCACGCTGGTGACCCCCGGCGTGCCGACGTTGCGGCCACGCTGGACACCCGATCGCAAGCTGGCGATGTTCTTTCGTGATGTCGAGCTGGGTGAGCAGGTGCATTCGCACGCGCTCGGCTACCCAGGAGATCCGCTCTACCGCGCTGAATCGGATGCGGCACGCGCGCGCGGTGGGACAGGATATGACCCGTATCACGCCTTTCGGCGTGCCAATGAACACGGAGCGCACTTTGTTGCGGCGCTGGCGGCCAGCCTGGGACGGTTTGCGCAACGCCACGATCGGCCGGGGATCGCGGTCGTACCCGTCGACCTCGCGCTGGTGGGTGGGCAGTGGTTCGAAGGCCCGATCTGGCTGAGCGCTATCGTCGAGCAGCTGGCCACTGCCGAGGCACCGGCGGCTCTCACCACACTTGACAGCTATCTGACGCGCTACCGGCCACGCCAAGTGGCCACGTTGCGCGCGGCGAGCTGGGGGCCAGGGGGGGATCACCACCTGTGGGAGGAGCCACGTGCGCTGGTGCTACGGCGCGCCATCGCGGCCGCTGAGCAGCGGCTCGACCACATCGTGCGGCGCTTCCCCGATGCCACCGGCGACCAGGAGCGCGTGCTGGCGCAGGCCCTGCGCGAAGTCCTGCTGGCCCAATCGAGCACATGGCAGGAGCAGGATGCCGATCCGCAGCGTGCGTACACGCATCTCGGGCGCTTTGATCGCCTGTACGAAGCCGCCGAGTTGCGTGCGGCGGGTGATGTACGCGCATTGCTCGATGACCTCGAAGAGCGCGATAATCCGTTTGCGACCCTCAATTATCGCAGTTTTGCTGCATGAGCGCTCGTGGTATGCTCTGTGCATCTTGTAGGCACGAGCAAAAGGAGCCGCGATGCAGACCCTGCGTATCAGCGCCGACCGCCGGTCACTCAGCACTGCTGATGGCAAATCATTTTTCTATCTGGCCGACACCGCCTGGGAGCTGTTTCACCGGCTCGATCTGACCGAGGCCAAAGACTACTTGCGTGACCGTGCGGCGAAGGGATTTACCGCAATCCAGGCGGTGGCGCTCGCCGAGCTCGACGGTTTGCACACTCCCAATCGTCTGGGGGCACTGCCACTCGAAGCCGACGATCCGACGCGACCGGTCGAAGCCTATTTTGCTCATCTCGACGCGGTGATCGATTTTGCTGCCGATCTCGGTCTCTACACCGCGCTGTTGCCCACCTGGGGTGATAAGTGGCAATCACGCTGGGGAGCAGGCCCACAGGTTTTTACACCAGCGAATGCGGAAACGTACGGCGAATGGATTGCGCTACGCTACCGCACCCGGCCGATTATCTGGGTGCTGGGCGGTGACCGCAACCCGACGACCGATGCGGACACGGCGATCATCCACGCCATGGCGCGCGGGGTGCGGCGCGGCAGTGGCGGCCAACAGTTGATCACGTATCACCCGATGGGCGGCGCATCGTCGGGGCAATTCTTTCACGATGCCGACTGGCTCGACTTCAACATGCTACAATCCGGCCATAGTCGCACACGCGAAAATTATCGGATGATTGGCGAAGACTATGCGCGCGCACCGGTGAAGCCGGTAATCGATGCCGAGCCAGGGTACGAAGACCACCCAAACAATTTCAAGGTTGAAGATGGCTGGCTGGATGCGCGTGATGTGCGGCGCTTTGCCTACCACGCGCTGCTGGCGGGTGCCTGCGGTCACACCTACGGCTGCCACGATATCTGGCAGATGCTCTCGGAAGCCAACCCGCCGGTGACATTTGCGCGCACCCCGTGGCGGCAGGCGCTTGCGTTGCCCGGCGCGGCGCAGATGGGCCACGCGCGGCGGCTACTCGAAGCGCTGGCCCCCGAACGACGGATACCCGACCAGATGCTGGTGGTGGGCGATAGCGGTGCCGCCGAGACCTACATCGCCGCCGCGCGTGATAGCGATGGCCAGTATGCACTGGTGTATATTCCCGATGGGCGGCCGGTCACCGTCGATGCTACGTTGCTGGCGGGCGCGCAGGTTCACGCGCGCTGGTATGACCCGCGCAGTGGTGCTGAACACGAGCAAGGTCTGGTAGCGGCCGTTGCGCAGCGCTACACACCGCCCG
Source organism: Roseiflexaceae bacterium (assembly GCA_043752605.1). GTDB lineage: Bacteria > Chloroflexota > Chloroflexia > Chloroflexales > Roseiflexaceae > JAYUYF01. Next base: position 10,949 of record JAYUYF010000743.1, on the reverse strand, counting down.
TGGCAGGTGAGGACTGGGTGTTGGTACTTGAGGTAACGGATGGCTGAAGTTCCCGAAGTCGAGATCCTGGTGCGCGACATGCAGCGCGACTTGCCGGAGCGTACGATCGTGGGAGCCGAGGTATGGCTCGATGCGGTGGTGCGCTTTATCGAACCTGCGGCCTACCGCGAGTTGGTGAGCGGCCGACGCATCCTGCGTGTTGACCGGCGCGCCAAATATATTTTGTGTACGTTGGACGCCGACACATTGCTGACATTCCACTGTATGCTGGACGGGATGTTGCGGCTTTCGCCGGCAGATACTGAACGACCAGCCGACACGCTGTTGACATTCGCACTCGACGATAGTCGCGCGTTGCATTTTATCGATAGGTTGGGCTACGCGCGCACGGCCGTCGGCCCGACCACGCACGTACGGACGCAACTGCGTCTCGATGCGCTCGGCCCCGAGGTCCTCGATCCAAGTTTTACACCGGCGCAGCTTGCTGAGCGGATTATAAAGCGGCGCAGTCCGCTCAAGGCCGTCCTGGTGAAACAGGAAAATCTGGCCGGGCTGGGCCAGCGCGATGCCGACGAGAGCGCGTGGCTCGCGCAGATTTTGCCGACGCGCCTACCGGCGACGCTGAGCGATGACGAGTTTATTCGCCTGCACGGTGCGATCCTCGACGTGCTCGACGAAGGTATTCGGTTGCGTGGCACGATGCGCGATCTCGAAGGGGTGCGTGGGCAGGCGCGGCACCGGCGCAATGTGTACGGGCGGATGGGGCAACCGTGCCCGCGCTGTGGCACACTCGTCTCGCAGACGCGGATCGGCGGCCAGGCGACCTACTTTTGCACCGGATGCCAGCATTGACCGTCTCAGGCGGGCATACACGGACGCAGCAAGTTGTGTCTCCACTTTACACATATCTTGACAACGTGCATGCGTGATCGTATGATAAGAATGCGCTAATCCGACGATCAATCAGCAACATGTGTCAAGGAGGCTCCATGGATAGCCGGACGGTACGCAGCGCCATGCATCTGCGGCGGGTTGTGCTGCTGCTCGCGCTACTCGCCTGTGGGTTTCAGGCCGCACCACACACCTTCGCACAGGATATTCGGTATTTTGGTGAGACTGGGCACTATTTGCGCGGTGCATTTCGCCAGTTCTACGAACGCAATGGTGGTGTGGCGACGTTTGGCTTCCCGATCACCGAAGAGTATCGCCGCAACGCCGATGGTCGGATCGTGCAGTGGTTCCAGCGCGCGCGGTTCGAGCTGGCCGAAGCCAACCCACCACGTGTGGAGCTCGGGCGGCTGGGTGTTGAGGCGAGCGGTGGCAAGACCTTCCCGGGTGTACCGCCATTTGCGAGCTCGACGCGGGTGCGCTACTTCCCCGAGACCGGCCACAGCCTGCGTGGGCTCTTCAAGGAGACGTGGGAACGGCGCGGTGTGGGTGTGTATGGCTTCCCGATCAGCGAAGAGATCAACGAGCAAATTGGTGGCACGTGGACGCTGGTACAATACTTCGAGCGTGCGCGCTTCGAGTTGCGGCTCTCTCCGAGCCGGGTGACATTTGGCTTGCTGGGACAAGACCTCGCGCCACGCCAGTTGCTCGACGCGTGGCCGCCGAATTATGCGCCACCGGGGCCACTCAACGAAGACGGCACGCCGCGGCCGCCGAGCGGGTACCGGCCCGGTGCCGGGATAGCAAACCTGCGGGTGACGCCGGGTGGTGGGGCGCGCGGCACCGAGTTTCGGATCGAGGGTGAGGGCTTCCAGCCGGGCGAACGCGTCGTCTTTTTGCTCACCGCGCCGGACGGTAGGGTGGTACAAACCGATGGATTGCCGCTGGCCGATGTCAACGGCTCGATCACCTATGCCAGCGTGCGGATCAATAGCAAAGACCTGTCTGACGGCGTCTGGTCGCTCTCGGCAAACGGCATCAGCAGCGGGCGTTTTGGTATCACGCGCTTCACGGTAGGTAATGTGCCACAGCCGCCACCAGGTCAGGGCGGGGGTGGGCAACCGAGCGGAGCCGGGGTGCGTGTTGCGCCGAATATTGTCTTTATCGGGCAGACCTTTACCGTGCAGGGTGAAGGATTTGATCGCGGCGAGAAAGTCAGCCTGTGGCTGACCGCGCCCGATCAATCGGTGCGCGGGATCGACGCCGCGCCGGACGCCGATCGTGACGGCTCGATCAGCGGCAGCCAGGTGCGGGTGTCGGTCGACATCGGCTTCCGGCCGGGCACCTGGTTTATCACCGCGCAGGGGCGTTCGAGCCAGCGCACCGCGATCGGTCAGTTCCGCATCGATGTGCCAGGGCCGACGGCAGGTGGTGCTGGCGACCCAGCGCGGCTGGGCGTGGTGCTCCACGAGCGGCTGCGCGCCCCGGCCAACGGCAGTGTGACACCGCTCGCCGCGCCGCCCGGCTTTAGTTTTGTGATAAACGCCAGCGGCTTTGACGGCAACGAGGATATCAGCGTGTATGCGACACCGCCGGGCGCTGCGGCGCAGGGTGTCCCTGGCGCACAGGTGACGCGCGACGGTCGTGGCAATGTGCGCGTGGCATTCCGGCCGCCCACCGGTGCCGAGGGCGACTGGCTGATCACGGCTGAGGGGCGCAGTTCGCGGCGCACGGTGACGGCACCGTTCCGCGTGACGCGCGACTTTGTGGCACCACTTGGTACCGCGCGGCCAGCCAACAGCCCGAATGCGAGCGTCACACCGAGCACGGGCGCGCGCGGCACAAGCTTCCGGTTGAGCGCGACCGGCTTCCGCGCCAACGAGACACTGGAGTTCTGGATCACCTCACCTGACGGGATCTATCTGCTCGCATCGCAGGTGCGTGCGGATGCTTCCGGGCGGATCGGGTTCAACCCATCGCTCAATGTCACACTCGCGGATGCCAATCCGGCGGGGATCTATGGCTATCATTACCGAGGGGTGAACAGCCTGGCGCGTGCGGATATCTATTTCACGTATACCGGGACGGCGCGATAGGGTGGGGGCGGCGGACGGCGTCCGAACGGTGGCGTCCCGTATACCGGGAGTGTGGGGGCGGGCGGCGGATGCGGCGGCCGGGGGGATGGGGGATGGCGGACGCAGCATGCGGCGTCTCTACCGCGGTGCCCGTGCTCACGTTCCGGGCAATCGCCGCCCCTTCCACACAACACCCCGGCCCAGTGCCACGCGCAGCATCGTGATCGTGGCGATACCAAAGTAGAGTAGCAGCCCGAGCGGTGCTGCGAGCGCCCAATGAAGCGCGGTATTGCTACGGCGGTGCAGGCTGACCGCGCGCGGTAGCGTGGTAATCAGCAAGCAGACCACGGCGGCGCTTCCCAGCAGGGCACTATCTGCTGGTCGCAAGGCGATTGCGCTCAACAGCCAGAGTGGTGCCCATGCCAGCAGACTGGCGCGCAGCGCGTGCCAGAGCGCCACACCGCCCGCGTTGTGCAACCCGGCAACGGCATTCTTCCCCAGGCCCGCGACGATACTCCCCCAGCCATCATACATTCGTACGGCAATCAACGATGGTGCAGCCAGAACCTGGAGCCGCAGACCGATGGCTTTGGCATGGCGCGCGAGATGCATGTCTTCGAGCACGCTGTCGCGCACCACGGCGTGGCCACCCAACTCGCAGTAACTTGTGCCACTGAAGCTCATGCACTGCCCGATCGCAAAGGCATCGGGTTTTGTCGGATCATTCACGCGTGTGAACGGTGTGATGGCGGTAATCAAGTCGAGAAATACGGGCACCACCAGCCGCTCAGCTACTGTGCCGTAGTGTTGACGCGGTAAGAGCGAGACCAGATCGGCGTTGCAGGTGCTGAGTGCTGCCAGTAAGTTTGGCTCTGCGATGACATCAGCATCAAGAAACACCAGATCCTCACCCGCCTGCGCGTGTGCGGCACCCTGCCAGCATGCCCACGGTTTGCCCGCCCAGCCGACTGGCAACGGTGCGCCGGTGATGATTACCAGATCCGGGATCCGGTCGGCGTAGCTGCGCGCGATGGCGGCAGTACCATCGGTAGATCCATCATCGACGACTACCACGCGGAATTGCCGCCCCTGTTGCGCCGCGAGTCCCGCAAGGCAAGCACCAATGCGCGTGGCCTCATTGCGTGCGGGGATGACCACCAGCGCGGGTGGTATAACTGCGGGGTTTGCGGTAGTTACCGCACACAGTCGAGGTTCGTGCCACAGCCGCCACAGATCGCGTGCCACGAGGATTATTATGGTCAGCAGCACCACAGCGACCAGCAGGATTGTTGAAACCGTCACACCAGATCCTTCGCCTGAACCGGGGAGCCTCATGATACACCAGATCGACTCTGCGCCCGTCAGTTGGGTAGTGGTGCCATGCCGATCAGCATCACCAGCCGCACAGCACCCGTGTTGATGACCGCGTGGGGCGCATCGGCGGGTGCCCAGGCCACCTCGCCGGGCCCAAGATCGGCCTGCTGATCCGCAATCGTAAAGTGCCCATGTCCTTCGATTACAAAATAAAACTTATCCCGCCCGGCGTGCTGGTGCGCGGGTTGTTGCTGGCCGGGTTCGAGGCAATCGAGACCAAGGAGCAGGTGTGCGCTTTGAAAGAGTGTGGTTTTGAAGAAGCGATCGTGGTTTGCGCCCACATGATCGCGGTAATCGGCAAAGGCTGCCATCGGTCATCGTCCTGTCATCTGCAAATCGGCAAGTGGCCTGCGGGCACCCGTTTAAACGGTCAACCAGTGGGAATAATACCACGGTCACTCGCAACAATGAAAGGACACAGCCATGAGCACTCTTGTGATCGACAGTGGTCTTGACGGGCTCAAGGGTTCGGTGCAGTACTGTGATGATTGCGAGCAGCCGAGCGTACATTATGCGGTGCCTGAGGGCTGGCCGATCTGCAATGCGTGCGGGTACAATGAGGATCTGGCGGATCTGGTGGATGAGGATTTTGCGTAGGGCCGAAGCAGCGCATCGACCCTACGGCGGGCGGGGCGGCGAGGATCGTCACCGCCCGACGAGCGGGACATACCGATAGTGGCTGGCAACGAATGTGCCAGCATCGAATTCGTAGGCACCGACATCGCATGAGCCAGTGCGGGTACGGTCGCGCTGGTCACGGGCGGGGCAGCCGGTGCTGACACCAGCATTGATCGCCGGGCTACCTGCCGCGAGCGCCATGGTCTGTGTGGGGCCACCGTTATCTGCCGGGGGCTGCGGCGCAGCATCGGCGATCGTGATTGCATTCGTGCAGTTGGTTTCGTTGAAGAAGAACGGCGACGGGTTGCGGGGCGGGAACTGTACGTTGCCACCCGCATCGGTGAGAGCTTCAGTGCAATGCTGCATGATCTGGATCGACCAGTCGGCGGTGTTGTTGGCAAACAGGGTGTTGCGCACCGAGACCGTGCGGCCACCGGCGATTGTACCACCATTGAACCCGGCGCGGTTGCGGGCAAAGGTCACATTGGTGATTGTCACCGCCGCAGCATTGTTGGCCGCCAGCGCGCCGCCGTTGCCGCGTTGCCATTCATCGTTGCTGCCGGGCGCAAAATCCGGGTCGACGGTCAGGTTTTCATAAAATGTGGTGTTGGTGAGCGTGAGCGGTGCCGCAACCCAGATGCCGCCGCCCTGGCCCTCGGAGCGGTTGCCGATAAAGGTACTACCAGTCACCACCAGCGGGGCGATCGCGTCGCCGCCGGCCTGACCATACCAGATTGCACCACTCGTACCAGAAGGGTCATCTGCGGAGAGCGAGTCGGTGGCCACATTCTGTGTGAAGGTCGACCGGTCAACTACCAGTGTCTCGTTGCGATACAACCCCACAAAGATTGCACCACCAAAATTGTTGGTACTGTTGCCGCTGAACGTGTTGTTGCTGAGCACACCGGGTGTCGGGCCGCCCCACTCGGGCTGACGCGCGCCATCGATGTAGACCGCGCCGCCGCCGCCACAATCGCCACGGGCATCAATCGTACGGGTGTGGAGCGCGCGGTTGTTGCTAAACGCCGTGCCGGTGATCGTCAGATTACTGCGCAGACTGTTGATCGCGCCACCGTTGTTTGCCTGATTATCGGCAAACGTACTGTTGCTGATGCGGGCGACGCTACCGCCGCCAATAAACAGGGCGCCGCCACCATCGCAATCGGCGGTATCACGCGTGGCCTGGTTGCCACGAAATGTCACCCGTTCGAGCGTGAGATTATTCCAGAAGCCGAGACGTAGCCCGCCACCCTGGTCTGACGTGCGCCCATCGATGATCGTGATGTCGCGCAGGGTGCCTGGAGGACGCTCTGGATGACATTGTTGATGTTGACGCCATCGACGCTACGCAGCACGCGCGAGCGGCTGCCACCACTGAGTGTGACCGTGCCACCACCATCGATGACGGTATCTTTATCGATCACCAGTTCTTGCGCGATATCGATGATTGTTGGCTCCGGGCCGCAATCGAACGTGGTTGTGCCACCCGCCGCGAGCGCGGTGGCGATCCCGGCGCGTGTGCAATCGGAGACCACGGTTGTCGCGGACTCACGCGGAGGCGCGAAGGCGTGCAGACCGACCTCACCCCCCGACCCATCCACCCGCGCCACCACAACCTCGACCACACGGTTCGGCGCGAAGGCGTGCAGACCGACCTCACCCCCCGACCCCCTCTCCGACGCGGCGAGGGGGAGGCGCGGCGAGAGAATTACGAGCAGGATGATCAGGAAGACTGGCATAGGCGCGGGCTCACTTTCTCAAAGAATGATGCAAAACCAGTGTGTCACAGCTATATGAGTGGACGCAATAGGAGATTGGTACGGGTGGCGGGGCGGACGGCGGGGTGGGACGGGTGGGGGCGGACGCGGGGTGGGACGTGTGGCAGGGCGGACGCGGGGTGGGACGTGTGGCGGGGCGGACGCGGGGTGGGACGGGTGGGGGCGGACGCAGCATGCTGCGTCCCTACGGGTGGCGGGGCGGGTTACGGGTCGGGTTGGACTGCGCCGCGCGCGACGAGTTCGCGGAAGCGTGTGACGGTATCGGCGACTGCGGCATCGAGCGGCGTGTAGGGGATGTGGCCGAGCAGCGCGGCGAGCGGGGCCGGGTCGTAGGTCTCGGGGAACGGCAGCGATTTGTCGTCGTAGGTGATCAGGTCGCGCGCGCCGGGGGCGACGGCCTCGACGGCGGCGATGATCTGCGGCATGGTGGCGATGCTGCCGCGCAGATTGAAGATTTCGGCACCGCTGTAGGGTACGCGGGCGCAGGCGATGAACGCGCGGGCGACATCATCGGCGTAGTGATAATCGGCGCGGCCACCGTACGGGATGTGGAACGGCCGACCGGCGGCGGCGTTGAGCATCGCGCGCGTGGGTGCGCTGGTCATGCCCTGATCACGGCCGACGCCGAAGACGATGTAGGGTCGCAGACCGATGCTGGCGATGCCCTGCTCGTGCTGGTAGACGCGCGCCGTACCCTCGTTGGCGAGCTTGTAGACGCCGTAGAGCGTGGTAGGGTGGCCGGATGCACCGTGCGCTACGCCGCCATCGCTCCCCGCATCGGCGTTGTCGTACACGGCGGCCGATGAGGCATAGACCACTTTGTCGATCTGCGATTTGCGGCGCGCGACGGCCTCGAAGACATTGACCGTGCCGACGACATTGACGCGCGCGCCGCCGGGCGGATCGGCGCGGCAGAACGGCACCTGGAGCGCGGCGAGATGGATGATGCGTGTGATGCTGTGCGTATCGATTGCGGTTTCGAGCGCGGCCAGATCGGTGATATCGCCCGCCACAAATGTGACCTGCGCCAGCTCGTCATCGGTCATCAGCAGCCGCAGGCGACGTGGATCGCTCGCGCGGTCGAACACCACCGGCCGCTGCCCTTCGATGACCAGATTGCGGGTGACCCACGCGCCGATACAACCGAGCGCACCGGTGAGCAGGAAGCGTTCATCAGACATCGTTGGTCTCCTGTTGGGGCGTATTGGGCGCGGCAGGCGCATCGGGCGCGGGCGCGGGGGTGCGGCGCACCCAGACCGGATCGGCGATCGCACCGACGCCACCGCCAGACATACGGATGCGGGTGGCGTAGGTGGTGAGTTCGGCGGCGGCGTTGCGGCCGATCTCGACGGCGAAGTTGGTGCCGCGATCCCACGGATAGACCTGGCTCATGCTGGCCCAGAACAGGCCGGGCAGCGGCGTACCAATTGGTGGAATGTTCTTCGAATGGCCGACGGTGACGATCGGCTGGGCGTAGGCCTCGCGGTGCAGCCACACATCGCGCACCCAGGAGGGATCGAAGGCCGGGTTGACCTGCTTGAACGCAGGCATGAAGCGTTCGAGCAACTGCGTTTTGCTCATCTGAAAGTATTCGTGTGATGGTTCGAGGTAATCGCCACAGTAGATCAGATGGTCACCACCGTAGTGCTGGCGGTCGACAAAATTGGTATGCTCGACGAGCGCGAGGAACGGGAACTGGTCTTTGGGCGTATTAACCCAGTATAGCCCGCCGGTGAGCGGATGTTTGAGCGCGACCGTCAGCACGACCGCACCCATCGAGCGCAGATTATCGACACCGCCGAGGTACTCGGGCGGCAGCGTGGGTACGAGGCGGCGCAGCAGCGCGGGCGCGCCGGTGACCAGCACTGCATCGAACGGCTCGGTCGCGCTGCCAAATTGCACCTGCCAGCCCTCGGCGAGCTGCGTGAGCGTGTGGACAGGTGTATCGAGGCGCACATCGGCACCGTGGCGGATGACCTGACCAAGCAGCGCATCGGCGAAGGCCTGGAAGCCACCTGTGAAATAGCCGAGTTGGAAGCTGCGCGCGCGTAGCCGTGCCCAGAGCCAGGCCATGTTGACCTGATCGGCATACGGGCCAAACTTACCGACCAGCAGCGGGCGCCAGATGGCTTCGTAGACCTTTTCGCCGGCGTGTTTGCGAATATAGTCAGCAGCCGTCACCTGTTCGAGTGCTTGCCAGTTTGAATCAACATACTTGAGCCAGGCGGTGCTGACGCCGAGCCGCAGCCGGTCGAGCAGCGGCAGACCGGGGTAGCGTAGCACCGGCAGCGCGCCATCGAGCGGATAGCCGCGGCCCTGATACCACTGCGCGGTGATCGGCTTTTTGAAGAACAGCTGTGCAGTAAAATCGATCTCATCGACCAGCTTGCGCAGCGCGGTATCAGTCTCGAACAGATGATGATAGAAGCGCTCGAGTGGCCATTCCCAGCGCGAATCGCGGAAGCCAGAGGCTAGCCCACCAACAACTGGCGCGCTTTCGGCGACCGTGACGTGGTAGCCCTGACGTGCCAGATCATAGGCGGCAGTGAGCCCACCGATACCCGCGCCGAGAATACAAACTCTCATGCCTTCCCCTCTCCTACGGCGCGCTGCTCATCGCGTAGTTGTTCGGCCGTGCGAAAATCGCCCCAGCCCATCTGGTCGAGCCCCATGAAGATCAGACCCAGCACGGTAATCGGCAGCCAGAGCGCGATGTGCAACACGACCGTGTAGCCAGTGGCCAGCGCCTGCGCCACACCAAAGGTGGTGAGCACCGCGATGCCAGGTGCGTGAAACGTGCCAACATAGCCGGGCGTGGACGGCAGGGTGGTAAACAGATTGACGACGGCCGTCATCAGCATCAGCACCGGGAAGCTGACCTCGAACGGGAACGCGTGCATCACAAACCAGTACTTGAGCGTCTCGGTGAGCCAGATAAACGCCGATGCCAGTGCAATCGTAAACAACTCGCGCGGGCTGCGCAGCGCCTGCAAGCCAGCCACAAACGGGTCGAACAGGCTGTGGAGGCGTTCGCGGAAACGCAGCGGCACCAGACGATCGACAAACCCGGCATACAGGCTGGCGAAGCGCGCCGGATTCGCGGCCAGCACCAGAAATACAATCAGCGCGCCGACAAACAGCACGCTCGCGGCCGAGACCAGCGCCAGATAGGCGGGTGGCAGGGGCGCGAACGGCAGCGTCACAAACACAAACGCCAGCATCACCAGGCCATCAAACAGCCGTTCGAGTACGACGGTAGCGAGTGAGGCACTGATCGGGACACCGGTGCGGCGGCGCAAGACATACGAGCGCAGCACCTCACCCGCGCGGGCCGGGTAGATATTATTGCCCGCGTAGCCGATCACCACAATTGGGAACAACTGGCGCAGCGAGATCTCGCACAGTGGGCGCAGCATCGCGCGCCAGCGCCAGGTGCGTACCAGCACCGCGACAAAGTAGACGGCGACACCCGGAAGCAGCCACCAGTAATTGGCGGCGGCCAGCGCCGCGCGGAAGGCGGCAAAATCGAGACCGCGCAAGGCGATCGCCAGACATACGACGCTGACAACAACGCCAAGCAGCAGCTTCCAGTGACGCGCCACACGCACCTCCGTGCGCCAGGCGTTCTGGCGCTCCAAGCGTGCATGATACCTGTGCCGCTGCGGCGTGTCAACGTGCGATTGCCAGCATACGCGGAGCGTGGTAGAATCGCGAATACTGGCCGGAGTGGCGGAATGGCAGACGTAGGGGTCTTAAAAACCCTTGAGGGTAACCTCGTGCGGGTTCGACTCCCGCCTTCGGCACCAGAGTTTCTCGGCTTCGATCGCGCGTATGACCCGCGCCCGTAATCCCCCAGCGCAACCGATGGATCGCCTACTGACTGTACTGGTCGCGTTGGCCCTGCTGGGTGCGTGTGGTGCGGGCCCGGCGGAGCACCAGCTTGTCGGCACCTGGGCCGCGCGTACCAGCACGGCGCGGTTGACTGTTCTTGCCGACCGGCGCTTTACCTTTGCACAGCCCGACCGCGCGACTATTGTCGGGAGGTATCGTGTGCTTGGCGCTCCCACCACGCTCGCTGGTACACAGTTCGATCTTGCGATCCACTTTACCATCGCGGGCGACGCGTTCACAGTCTCTTCGGCTGGTGCGGGCGGCAGCGAGCAGTTTGTGCGTGTTCAGCCATGATATACCGTGGTGTGTGCGCCAGGCCGCCAGC
>JAYUYF010000742.1:0-6747 GCA_043752605.1 Roseiflexaceae bacterium | reverse complement strand
GCGCCCTGATCGAACAACTCGCCGCACACCCGGCCGCTGCCGCACTGCATACGAGCGCGCTGGCCGCTGTCGCCGTGCTGGTGGGCGAGACGCGCGCTGCGGTGCTGGTGCAGCTCGCCGCAGCGGTGATGCGCGGTGGTGATCTGCACGCCGCCCTGCGTACCGCCGCCGAGATCGATGACGCCGAAGCGCGCGATCGTGCCCACGCGCGGATCGCGACCGCGCTCGCCGCCGCTGGCGATCTGCGCGCCGCCGCCGAGGTAGCTGCGGTCGTCGAAGATGATGATGAACGCGACTGGACGCTGGGCGAGATCGCGCTGGTCGCCGCGCGCACTGCCGATGCGCCCCGCGCCGATGCGCTGCTGGCCGAGATGCTTGGCCGCGCCGAACACGACCGCGCCGCCGCAGATGTGGCGATCGCGCTCGCGCGCGGCGGCGCGGCATTCGAGGCCCACAGCCGCGCAATCGCGATCGACACCGCCGCCGAGCGCATGCGCGCGCTGGTGCTGATCGCCGCCGCGCTGGTACAGCAGCAGGCTTCCGCCACACAGGTGATCGCCTGCGCCCCGCGCGACTCCGACGAACGTAGCCGTTATCTTGCTGCGGCCGTGATCGCCGGTGCTGCGCTCCCGCTGGAGACCATCGATCGGCCGACCGATCGCTGCCGTGCGGCGTTCGCCCGCTGGCGTGCCCGTCCCGATACAACAACACAGGCGGCGGCACTGGCCGCGCTTGCGTCGGTCTGTGATGGCGGGCGCCGCCCGCTGCTCGACCAGATCGCGTGGGGTGCCGAGACGCTCGGCGCGCTGGGCGGCGCAGAATTGCTGCTGGCGATCGCCAGTTCGCTCAATGAGGTCGATGGCTGGTGGAGTTAGCGCACCTCGATCGGCTCGGTGCGGTGTACGAGTTGCGCGCGACTGATGCGCCGGTGGAGCAGCCACATCCCCAGCGCCGATGCCGCGCCGATCGATCCGAAGAACAGCCACGGCAACATTGGCATCCCGATCTGCTGCCCGTAGCCATACAGCGCCCCGCCGACCAGATTGCCAAAGCTGCCGCCGAACGCCAGTGAAAGCGCGCTGACACCATAGTAGCTGCCGAGCGCGGTTGGATCCGACAGATCGGCTGAAACGGTCTGCTGAGTAGGTGTGGCCAGCAAGCCGCCGACCGCGAACAGCGCGACGTACACCAGCAGCGCTGGAAACGTGGTTGCCAACCCGATCAGGCCAATACTGATCGCCATCAGCAGCAACCCGATTACGAGGATTGGCATCGGCTTGATGCGCGGCTCGAGAAATCGGAATACCGGGTACTGCAAGACCAGGCTGATCACCGCGCTCAACGCATAGACCCAGCCTACCGCATCGGTGGTGCCACCGATCTGACGCGCCACCAGCGGGATCGAGATCGTTTGCTGGACCCACATACACCAGTAGCCCAGCAACAGGACGTTGTACGCTACAAACCGCCGATCGTGCAGCGCCATCGCGATGCCCTCGGTCAGCCGCCGCTCGCCGCTCGCCACCGCGACCGACGGGAACAACACGATCGTCACCAGCAATGTGAGAATATAGCAACCCGCTGCACCGAGCGCGACATAGGCGAAATCAAACCGCAGCAGCCACGCGCCGATCAGCGGCCCGAGCGTCATCCCCAGCCCGCGCACCACGCCGAGCAAGGAAAAGATCCGCTGGCGCTCATTGCTCAGTGACAGCGCGGTGATCGCCGCCGATGATGGCGAATCGAACAGTGCGCCACCCACCGCCGCGAAAAACGCACTCGCCAGCAGCTCGGGGAAGGTATTGGCAAAGCCCATCGCGCCAAAACTCAGCGCGCGGATGCCCATGCCGATACAGATCAACCCTTTTGCGCCGAGCTTGTCTGCCAGGGCTCCAGCCGCCAGCGTCAGTCCTTGTTGCGTCAATTGCCGCACGGCGAGCACCAGCCCGATCGCCGCTGCCGCCCATCCCAGTCCATCGACATAATGCACCGAAATCAGCGGGATGACCATGAAGAAGCCACCCCACATCAGAAAATTGTCCACAAGCATCGCGACGATGCCGTTGCGCCGTGCGGTGGGGCTGAGATTGCTGGCTGCTATCACCAGGTTGCCTTTCGTGTGTCGGCTGTCAGGTGCAGATGATCGCGATCGGCCGCCCACGCAGTTGCGTGAGCACGACCGTCAACGGTTGGTCGCCTTTGCCGCTGAGTTGGTGCGCGAGCGCATCGGTATCGAGCGGTGAACCACGTTTTTTGACCGCCACCGGCCCCGGATTATAGCTGCGCACCCGCGCTCGCAGCCGCTTGAGCGAAAACGGCAGCCACTCGCGGATCGTCCAGCGGCGTGCGAGCGGCGTTGTCTGCGCCACGTCGCTGGTCAAATACGCGATCGTCGTATCAAACTGTGCCGCGTCGAGCTGTTCCGCCAGCAGTGTCACCAGCCCGGTGCGCAGGATTGTACCATCTGGCTCGTACAGGTACTGCAGCGGTTCGCTCAGCCGCGACGCGGGCAGCAGCGCGCCGTGCGCCAGTGTCAGCGTGGCCACCGCCGTCTCGCCAGCCAGTACCGTTGCGCGCCGCCGCACCGCGCCGTCGGTGCCAAACCAGAGCGTAGCTTCTCTCAAATCGCCGTCGAGCGAGACAAATTCGACCTCGTCTGGTGTGAGTGCGGCGTAGTCATCCGGCATGATGCCGGGGGCCACCTTAACGCCCAGCAGCGCTGTGGCATCGCGCCAGCGCTGCACGGTGGCGAGCGGCGGTTGGTAGGCGCTGGCATCAAAGATCCGCCGCGCGCCGCTGCGCCGCCCGGGATCAAAAAAGATCGCATCTGCGGCGGGCGGTGGCGCGTGCAGCAGATCCAGCTGGTGAAACGACATCCGGGCGCTGCTGCCGGTCGCGGCGGCGTTGGCCTGTGCGAGCGCCAGCCGCAGCGGGTCGAGATCCACTGCGGCGACCGACGTCAGCTGTGCGAGCGCCAGGGCATCGCCGCCCGCTCCACAGCACAGATCCGCCACGCGTGCGTAGCCGGCGTAGCGCCGTGCGCGGTGGGCGGCCACCCGCTGGTGCGATGCCTGTTCGAGCGCATCGCGGGTAAAATAGAGCCGATCGGCGTGGGCAAACTTTGTGCGCGCGCGATGGCGTTGCACCGTCACCTCGTACGCTGCGGCGGCTTGCGCAGGGCTTGCCAGCTGGCGCAGTCGTTCTAGCTCGCGCAATTGTGCCTGTTCGCGCAAATCAGCACGCGCGGCCACCGCGAGCAGCTGCTGGCCTGTGTCGGTCAGCAGCCATGCGAGCGTTATCGTATCCAGCGCCACAGATCGCCCTTTCGTATGCCCGGTGCGGCGGATCTGGTCGGGCCAAAGTCTGGCTTCGGATCTGCCGGATCTCCCGCACCGCCCTCGGGTAACAAGATCGTAATAGCACCACGGTACAGTATGGAGGAGTTGCAAAAATCCGCCAGCACGCGCGTGACTTTTTCCACGCTACGTGCGTTAGTATGAATAGACTAGCTATTCATCAGGTTGTGTGATCATGAACCACCCAACAATTTTTGTGGTCGACGATGCAAAAGAGCACCGTCACATACTCACCGCACTGCTGCGAGGCCACGGCTACCAGGTCGTGGAGGTCGAAGATACACTCGATGCGATCGTGCGTTCGTACGAAATTATGCCGGATTTGCTCGTCGTCTCGTTCAACTCAGCAGATGCGCGTACGCTGCACGGTCTCGATCGGCTGCGCAGCGCCGCGAACCTCGCCGACGTCCCGGTGCTCGGGGCAAATTCGGCAGGCCCACTGCTCGATCGGCGGGCGGCCTGGCGGCTTGGTCTCGTCGATTGTGTCGAGAAGCCGTTCAATGTCGATTATCTACTCGATCGGGTCACGCGGGCGCTCGCGCCGCGCGAGGTCGTCGCAATTTTCGAGCCCGTGCCCGCCCGCCCGATGAATCTCGCACGCGTCGCATAACACGCTAGAAGCACTCGTCGAGCAGCCGAAACCACGCATCGCGCGCCGTATCAGGCGGCGCGTCATAGCGGGCGAGGAACGGTGTCGCTCACTACACCGATGTCGTTGTGCTCCAGGCTGCGGCGCGCGAGCGCCAGATCACCCCAGCGGTCGCCGCGCCCCAGGCGGCCCAGATCGACAAACCCGCTCAATGTTTCTCCCACAAACAGGATATTTGGCAAACAGTAATCGCCGTGCGTCAGCACCACGTCACTGACTGCGGGCATCGTGGCGTGCAATGCGTCGAGCACCTGCTGCGCTGTCCAGCCCGTGCGTTCGGTGTCGAAGTCGTCGGTGTCGATCAACCCCATCCTGGCACGCGCTGCGGCACGCGCGAGCGTGGTATGTGGCGTGTGGTCAAACGGGCAATCGCCGAGCGGCGTGCTGTGCAGTAGCCGCAACGCATCGGCGAGCATGCGCGCCACGGTCGCGGGGGGCAACAGCGCCTGCGCCACGATATCGCTGGCGCAGATGCCCGGCAGCGCGCTCATCAGCAGCGTGGCCATCGTGCCATCGTCTTCGCTGCCGAGCACCTGCGGCACCGGGAGGCGCCCGGCCGCCCAGCGCATACGCGCAGTCTCATCGCGAATATCGTCGGCCAGCACGCCACTGCTGCGCTTCAGGAAGCGATCGGGCGCACCCGCCGCCACCACACGCCAGACGCACGCACCCGATTCGCCCAGCGTGATCGGCAACAGGTCGGCGCCGCGCAGTTGTGCATCGATCGTCATGCAAACAGCTCGGTCTCGATGATCTGGCAGACTGCATGCCAGACCACAATATGCGCCTCCTGGATGTGGGCGGTCAGATCGCCCGGCGCGCAGTAGCAATGATCGACGGCGGTACGCAGTTGCCCACCGCTGCGGCCGGTAAAGCCAAGCGTGGTAGCCCCCAGCTCGCGCGCAGCCCGCATCGCGGCCAGCACGCTGGCGGCGTTGCCGCTGGTACTGATGCCGACGACCAGATCGCCCGCGCGCGCGAGTGCCTCGACCTGCCGCGCAAACACACGTTCGTAGCCGTAGTCGTTGCCGATCGCCGTCAGCAGCGAGGTGTCGGTCGTCAATGCGATCGCGGGCAGCGCGCGCCGCTCGCGCTGAAATCGGCCCACGAGTTCGGTGGCGACGTGTTGCGCATCGGCTGCGCTGCCGCCGTTGCCGCACAGCAATATTTTGCCGCCCGCGCGCAGTGTGCCGAGCAGCAGTGCAGCTACGGTGGCCACCTGCGCGGCGTGGGTCGTCGCCAGTTCGTATTGTACTGCCAGCGTCGCGTCGAGCGCCTGCTGCGCCAGACCGACAAGATCTGCTACCACAGTATTCCTTTCTCATCGTATACTTGTGGTGCGGCCGCGCGTTGTACTCTGGCCGCATCGGGCCAGGAGGCCACCATGCAGATCCAGGGCGCGCACCATATCGCGCTAAAGACCGCCAACTACGCCGCGCTGCGCGAATTCTACACCACAATCATTGGCTTGCCGGTGGTCGGCGGGTTTGCTGGCCGCAACATCATCTTTCTTGATCTGGCCGGTACCACAATCGAGCTGATCGAGGATACCGATACCAGTGCGCTCGCAACCCGCGGCTGGCAGCATCTGGCGTTCGAAGTGGCCGATTGTGATGCTGCGGCGGCCGAATTGCGCGGCCACGGCATCGGCTTCAGCCTGGAGCCGACGTCGGTGCCCGCCGATGCACCGGTGACGCGCATCGCGTTTTTCGCCGACCCGGACGGTAATGTGCTCGAATTGTACCAGCCGCTCGGCGATCGTTACCCAAGGCCCTGAGGCGTCTGGCGGCGCATCTCGGCCAGTACCATGGCGCGCAGTTGGCCGAGCAATGTCTCGCGAGTTGCGCCACCCTTCTCGATGATCCGATTGACAAAGCCATCCAGCCGCGCGCGTTCATCTGCCGAGAGACTCATCGCGGTAGCGACAATCACCGGGATCTCGCGCCAGTCGGGGTGCGCGCGCAGGACTTCGAGAAACTGGAATCCATCGATCTCGGGCATCATCAGGTCGAGTATGATCAGCGCCGGGCGTATTTCGGCCAGCCGCGCCAGCCCGGCGCGCCCGTCGGCGGCCTCGATCACCCGGCAGCCCTCGCGTTCGAGCGTACGCCGCACCAGTTCGCGCGTCGGCGCGTCGTCTTCGATAACCAGGACTGGCGCGCTCGTGTCGCGGCGATGCTGGCGGATGAGCGCCACCAGCCGGTCGCGGTCGATCGGCTTAGTCACATAATCTGCGGCACCGAGGGTAAAGCCGCGGCGGCGCTCATCGACCATAGTCAGCATGACCACGGGAATATTTGCTAGCTCCGGATCGGCCTTGAGCGCGGTCAGCACGCTCCAGCCATCGATACCCGCCATCATGATATCGAGCGTAATCACCTGCGGGCGCAGCATTTGCGCCAGCCGCAGGCCACTATCGCCATCGGCGGCTGTGATGACGCGCAGACCATCGCGCGCCAGCGCGCGCATGATCAGATCGCGTGCCGCCGGATCATCATCGATCACCAGCACGTGCGGTCGTGCCGCCTGTTGTTCGGGTGGCTGTGGGTTGGTGGTGATCGCTGGTTCGGCAGCGGGCATCTCGCTGAGCGGCAGGCGCGCGGTAAAGGTAGATCCGCTGCCAAGCACGCTGCTGGCCACAAGATCGCCACCCATCAGACGGCAAAAGTGACGGCTGATCGCCAGCCCTAGCCCCGTGCCACCATACTTGCGCGTCAGCGAGGCATCGGCCTGCACAAACGG
>JAYUYF010000741.1:0-2681 GCA_043752605.1 Roseiflexaceae bacterium | reverse complement strand
GCAGGGTTTTGACCACCACATCGATCTGTTGCGGCCGCCGGGCGTAGGCTTCGTAAAACGGGTCGAGGTCGATCGTCAACTCGCGCCCGTTGGCGCTCACGGTCAGCGCGAGTTCATCACGCGCGACGATCGCAACTTCATCATCATACAGCGAGAGACGCCGCTCCATATAAAACGCAAACTGCTCGCGCTCCATAATGGGTTGCGGTTTGTGATCATCCATTGGTGTTTGCCTCGATATACAATTGAAAAGTGAAATGGAGCACAGAAATTTAATGATAATCAACGCCCAATACTCAATTCCTCGATGCGCCCCACGCCTGACGGAGTTCTTCTGTTGAAAGCCGGATCGGCGTATCTGCAAGCCCGCCGCCATCTATCACAAGGAACGGCTCGCCAGTCACGCGCCCAACGATGGCACACGGCAACCCGCTACAGCACGCCAGCAGGGCAGCGACGTGCGCGGGGCGCGCCTCGACGACAAAGCGTGTCGGCGATTCGCTGAACAGCAGCGCGAATGCATCAAGGCCAGCGGCGGCCGGCACTGCGCTGAGATCCAGCGTCGCGCCGCAATCGCCGCCGATCGCCATCTCGGCCAGCGCCACCGCCAGCCCACCCTCACTCATGTCGTGGCAGCTGCGTACCAGCCCCGCCTGCATCGCCTGGTGCAGTGCGGCCATGAGCGCCGGGGCGCTGGCGAGATCCACACGCGGCAGATCCGTACCAGCAGGTAGCGTGCCCACATCGGCGACGTGGCTGCCCAGCAGTTCGTCTTTTGTGAGCCCCACGACCAGCAGCGCATTGCCCGCTTCC
The DNA here is from genome assembly GCA_043752605.1 of Roseiflexaceae bacterium. GTDB lineage: Bacteria > Chloroflexota > Chloroflexia > Chloroflexales > Roseiflexaceae > JAYUYF01. The sequence goes on along the minus strand of JAYUYF010000741.1, from coordinate 1,868 downwards.
TTCAAATCGCTGGTGAGCGCACCCCGTACATCGGGCACCTCGGCGAGCGCGGTGATCAGCAGCGTGGCCGGGATGGGCGTGCGCGCGCCATCCGCAGCCACATACTCGTTGCTGAGCGAATCCTTACCCGAGACAAATGGCGCGCCGTAGGCGATCGCGGCATCGTGGCAGCCAGCCGCCGCGCGTGTGAGGGCAGCCATCTGCTCCGGGCGGCGCGGGCTGCCCCAGCAGAAGTTGTCGAGGATCACGGTGCGCTGCGGATCACCACCCGCCGCCACGACATTGCGCAACGCCTCATCCACGCACGCCAGCGCCATCCAGTAGGCATCGTGCATACCGTAGCGCGGGTTAATCCCGCAGCCGAGCGCCACACCACGCACGTCGGTCGGCACTGGCTGGAGCACGACCCCGTCGCCCGGGCCATCCGCACGCGCGCCGACCAGCGGCTTTGTCACGGTACGCCCACCGACTTCGTGGTCGTAGCTACGGATGATCGGCGCACGGCTGCGGATGTTGGGGTGGGCGAGCAGGGCGAGGAGGGTTTCTGCCACCCTCTCCCCTGGCCCCTCTCCCGCAGGCCCAGCCGCTACCGCCCTCTCCCCTGGCCCCTCTCCCGCAGGCGGGCGAGGGGAACGCGATTGCGAATCGGGCACTATCGCCTCCATCACGCGCGGTGGGCGGCCGCCGTGCAGAAAGGCCATGTCGAGCTGCGCCAGTGTTTGATTGTGGTAGGTCACCAGCAAGCGCTGGTCATCCGTGAAGTGGCCGATCACCGTTGCTTCGACATCCTCGGCGGCACACAGCGCCAGCAGTGCCGCCACATGTTCGGGCGGGACGGCCAGCACCATGCGTTCCTGCGCCTCAGAGAGCCAGATCTCCCAGGGCTGGAGCCCGGCATACTTGAGCGGGATGGTTTCGAGACGCACGTGCGCGCCAGTCTCTTCGCCCATCTCGCCCACCGCAGATGAGAAGCCGCCCGCGCCACAATCGGTGATCGCGCGGTAGAGTCGGGCATCGCGTGCCTGGAGCACCACATCGATCATCGTCTTTTCGGTGATCGGGTCACCGATCTGCACCGCACTGCCGGCCTCCTGCGCGGTGGTATGCGTCAACTCGATGCTGCTAAATGTCGCACCGTGGATGCCGTCGCGGCCAGTGCGCCCGCCAAGCGCGACGATCGCATCACCCGCTTGTGCCCCACGCGGGTGCGAACCGCGCGGCGCAAGACCCACGGTACCGCAGTAGACCAGCGGGTTGGCGGTGTAGCCCGCGTCGTAGAGCACGGCACCGGCGACGGTCGGGATGCCGAGTTTGTTGCCATAATCGCGCACGCCCGCCACGACACCCGCCGCCGTGACGCGTGGTGGCAACACATTGGGCGCAAGCGCCGCGTCTGGTGTATCTTCGTGGCCAAAACAGAGCACATCGATATTGGCGATCGGCTGCGCCGAGACGCCCAGCACATCGCGCACCACACCACCCACACCGGTGTTCGCCCCGCCAAATGGTTCGAGTGCCGAAGGATGATTGTGGGTTTCGACCTTGATCGACAGCTCGTAATCTTCGCCAAACGCGATGATACCGGCATTATCGACAAACGCCGAGAGCACCCAGGGTGCGACAGCAGCGGGACGGGCGGCAAGCACGGTCTCGGTTGCGGTGATCAAAAAGGTCTTGATCAGGCTTTCGATCTCGACGGTGGGAGCGGATTCGAGCAGCGCGAGGCCGGGATAGATCGCCGCATCAACGGGTGTGAGCGCGGAATCGGGGTTGGTGTAACGCACACGCGCCTTGAAGGTTTTGTGGCTACAATGTTCGCTCCAGGTCTGCGCGATCGTCTCCAGCTCGCCCTCGGTCGGGTCGCGGCC
>JAYUYF010000740.1:0-2681 GCA_043752605.1 Roseiflexaceae bacterium | reverse complement strand
GAACCGCAGCTCCGCAAGAGACCGTACCATGCGTGGTAGCGCCCGCAACGCGTGCGTGGTCCGGCGGGCGAGTGAACTTGGCGACCAGTGACGTGCGGTGATGTGTTACCGCATCCAAGAGGAGCTTTGTATGTCGAACGCGGCTGACCTGTTGACCACCGACCGTCTTGTGCAACTCGCCAGCGAGATGATTGCGATCCCGTCTGTCACGGGGAACGAACAGCAACTCGTCGACTGGACCGCCACCTTCTTGCGCGAGCTCGGCTTCCGCAATCTCCGCCGCCTGCCGGTCCCCGAGTCGGGCGAGAGCATTGTGGCCGAGTACGGCGCTGCACACGGCCCTGCCGTGATGCTGAACTTCCACCTCGACACGTTCCCGATCTGCGAAGGCTGGACCGGCGACCCGCTCCTTCCGCGGCGCGATGGCGACCGCCTCTACGGACTTGGCGCACACGACATGAAGGGCGGGGCGGCCTGCCTGCTTGGCGCCGTTGAGGCGCTCGTTCGCTCGGGGGTTGCGCTTTCGGGACGACTGATCGTCAGCGCCACCTCGGACGAGGAGAACTGGTCGCGCGGGGCGCACGCCGTGATCCAGAGCGGCGCGCTCGATGGCTGCGTCGCCTGCCTGGTACCCGAACCATCGAACGCCGGAACGCTTACAATCGGGCAGCGCGGGCGGCACGTCTTCCGGCTCGCGTTCACCGGCCAGGCCGCGCACGCCGCGTTCGGCGGCGGAATCAACGCGGTCACCGATGCCGCACGGGTTGCGGCGCGGCTCGCCGAGCCAGGGGCGATCGATCTCGGGCACGACGAGCGGTTCGCCATGACGGGAAGCCTGTGTGTCATCGGGCTGCACGGCGGCGGAACGCTGGTTCTGGTGCCGGAGCAGGCGCAGTTGTTCATCGACCGCCACATCCTGCCAGGAGAGACCGCCGAAGGGGCTGCGGCGCAGCTTCGCGCCGTGGTGGAGTCGTGCGGGATCGCGGGGCGGTATGAACTGCGTTGGGACGAGCGCCCGACGTCGGCGCCGGGACCGTTCGTTGTGGACCCGGCGTCGGCGTTGGTCCAAACGGTGCGTGCGCATCTGGAGCGCGAGCAGGGGCGCGAGATACGTCTTGTGCTCGGGCGAAGCGTGGCTGACACGAGCCACTTTGCCGTGCATGGCAACGTGCCGACGCTGATCTGCGGGCCGCAGGGCGGCAACACCTGCACTGCCGACGAATACGTGGACATCACCTCACTCCTCCCGACCGCTCGCACGTACGTCCACAGTGTGCGCGATCTGCTGAACGCGAAATAGTCCAGCTCCTGCTACAGATGACGAACTCCTCCTTGTTCTGCCAGTCTCATAAGTGTGGCGAACTGGCGAGAGAACTCGAAGTGCCATTGGCATCCCACGATCTTGCGCGAACCCCGCAACGCGCGACACCAGGTGATAGTGACCAGGTTCGTGCCAGAGAACCGACCTTCTCTGGCAGTTCAGGGCTTCTCCAACGGGGTTCGCTTACCCGATGGCACGTATCGGGTTCGTCCGTTCCGTTGCTACTCAACCCCCATCAACCGCGTGCGCTCCACGCTGCGCGGTCGACAACGGGAGCCGCGCTGATGACAGACACAACACCATCGGCTCGGGTACGGCAGGTGCTGTCCGAACGGCGCGAATGCAGCAGTGGGTGGACAACGCGAATTTGGTGTACACGTTCCCGGTTGCACACGCACCAGGCGCGCGGCGAAGCAACTCGAAAATTCGTGTGCTACAGTTGAGCGGTCGGGTAGTCGGGACGGAGGCGTACCAGGAGGTGCACGATGGTTGTGATCTTGAGCTGACACGCCGCGCACCTGACCGCTACATTGCGCGCGCGCTCCAATTTCCGGACATCATCGTCGAAGCGGTTTCGCGTACAGCGGCGCACCCACTGGCGCCCGCGAACGCGCCCGGCCACGGCCGCTGCGCACGTATGGCGGGTGCAGATGCAGGATTGGTAGCGCTTCGGTGATGCTCGCCGCCGCCACTGCCACTGCCCGCCTCCATGCAGCGTAGCCTGCTTCGCGTGCGGCGCTGGAGCGTCAGCAGGTGTCGGTTGCGCGTGCTATTGCAGCATCCTCAGGCTAGCGGATGAAGATCAGGAGGAAGGCAGGCAAGCACGACACGCCGAATCTGCTCGGCCAGATCAATCGCATCGTGCGCGACCGATTGTGCGGGCCAGAATTCAGCGTCGTAGCGTAGTTGCACAGCGTACGGCGTGAGCAGGGCGACATCAATGCCGCCGAAATCTGGGGCGGACCGCACACCAAGGCACAGCACCTTAAGCTGCTCAAGATTGTGCGTGAAGGGAAACGGTTGCTCCGCAAACGTCAGGAAGCCCTTCAGGTATTTTTCTGCACGCTGTTGCGCGTGAAAACATGCGGTGTCATAGGGGCCAGGCGATACTGCGACGATTCGTGCGGTTGCCAAATCGCTCTCCGCTTTGCGGATCCAGCCGCGCACCAGGTCGTCACGGCTGCGCATACAATATGCGTCCTTCGCGCAACGCAGTAGTGACAAAGGCATCCGGAACGCCACACCACGCGGCGACCTCGGCGGGGGTCCACACCACGATGTCAATCTGGGGGAATACGCCAGCCAGCGCACGCAGATAGCGGGGCGCGCGCGCATATCGGTCAGCATCGCTTGATTCGAT
>JAYUYF010000739.1:0-2686 GCA_043752605.1 Roseiflexaceae bacterium | reverse complement strand
TACAATCGTTGGGTGTCACGGGCGAGCTGATTGTATGGCTCGCGCTGATCGGGGTAATCACCCTGATTCAGACACGACCAGAAGGGATTCTGGTAGACGACTAGAAAGGTTGCGCGCATGACGGTGGACACGCTCCTGATGATCGTTCTGGGCACCAGCATCTTCTTGCTGTTGGCGTCGTTCGCCGTGCAGATCGGATTCGGGCTGTACTTCCGCAGCGCGTACATTGTATGGCTTTGGCAGACAGCAACATATTATGTCACAACGCTGATCGCCCGGTTGCCGGTCGATCTGGCGAAGCGGCGTTTACGGCGTGGACACGCGCAGATACGGCCCGTATCCGTCTCCAATTCGGCCCCGATACAGGCCGTATCTGCGGCGCATCCACCCGCCGCTGCGACACCCGATCCGGCGGTCGCGCTCCGCGCCGTGGTGGACGCCATTCACGCCGCAACGCCCGAGGACGTGATGATCGCGCTTGTCACGAAGCGCAATACAGACAAGTCGTATGTCTGGTCGACGGCGGCGTTGGCCCGGCTGCGTGCCCCCGGTGGGTACGACTGTAACTACGAGAAGAACACCGCGACGATCGAAACGCAGCGCGCCCTGCTCGACCAGCAGGTTGTGCCGGGTCGCACACTGCGGATCGACGATCGGATAGTCATACGGTAAGGAGACAAAGACATGCTCATTTCGTCCGCAAAGTACCGCACGATTCCCCACGCCTCTGCCGTCACCCTCTCACTGGGCCTGATTGACAACCCGGCCAGTGCCGCCAGCACGTGCGTGCTGGCGCTGTTCATCAGCGCAAACCTTCGCGGCCTCACCGGCCCCGCGTGGAGCGACATGGTACTCGTCGATGCCCCAGACCGGCATGCACAGATCATGCGTATCCTTAACCATCGTACGATATGCGTCGTGGCGTGGGAATCAATGAACGACCGGGGCGACCGGAACACGATTCGCACCACGATTCTCGACGAGCTGCTGGCGGCGAACATCGATATTGTCGCGCGCACCTACCCGAGCCACCCATGTTGAGGCCCGATATATCGACGCTCCTCAAACCAGCGCTCGTGGCGGCGCGCACACCCGCACAGCACTGGACGCTCGCGGCGCAACTGCGTGAGGTTGCCGATCTGGTCGAGCGTACCGGCGCGGCAATCGAACGGAATAACACGCGCCCGGCGCACGAGCGTGTTACCCGGTCAGGCGCAGCGCACCGAGGCGGTCGCCCCGGTGCGCGACACGTCTACCTCATCGAGACAATACGCCGCGATCAGGATGCGACGCACCTGACGCTGCGTATCGGGCGTGCCGTATTCGACGACCTGCTCACGCAGATCGACTGCGACACCGCGCATGCGCGGATGAGCTTCCACCTGCTCCTCTTTGTCGAGGCCGATCAGATGGTGCTCGTAGCGCATCGCGACGGTTACGCCGTCCAGGTCTCGCCGTCTGGTATAACGATGACGGTATCGGGCATGGCCGAGGATTTGATTGGCGTGGAGCGCAATACACGCTTCGCTGCCAGCGTCAGTCGCGGTAGTATCTACGTTGATCTGCGTATGGGGGCTTGAGGAGAACGATACATGCGTGACCACAAAAACGGCCAGCGCGCGGGGGCCGGTCGCCCGACCCAGTTCGGGGAGCGCAAGCCCCGTCTGAGCATCACCATATCGGCGGACGCGCGGCGTTTCATTTTGGACTACCGCGACACCCACGGCCTAAGGAACACCAGCCTCGCCGTGGAGCACATGGTGCGCACGCACCCGCTCGCTGCGGTTCACGGTCTCAGCGAGCGGGGAGAAGAAGGTACGTAAACACGAGCGGAGGCAACCATGTCCCGAGAAACAAAAGCCCAGATCGCCGCCGCAGCGGCGTTGCGCATCCGCCAGCACGCCGCGCTGCGGTGGAGCGAGAACCCGCCAGCGCCGGATGTGCCGGTGCCCGTCTATGGCGAGCCGGAAGTTCACGGTTTCGTGTACGACGCGCATACTGTGCGGGTTTCGTATGCCCGATGCGGGGTATACATGGCGGTCGACGAAGACCTCGCCCAGCTACGCAGCAACCCGGTCTGGCAGCAAACCCGCGTGCCGATGTTCTCGACCCGCGCCCGCGCCCTGGCTGCGATGCGGCACGCCGCAGAGTGCGAGGCCGCAGCGCAATTGGAGAGAATCGATCGCATGGCGGCGCAGAAGTAGATACCCGCTACTCCTGTGGCGGCGGGCAGGGATAGCAGGGAGACACTGAGATGAGAATTTCCCGATCCTTGACGGACGCCGAGCGCGATACGGCGATCGCCTCGCTCCACGCAAACATCGCGTGGTGGGAGGTTGAAGCCGAGCGGCAGGGGGCAGAGAAAGGGTGGGCACATGCCCGCTCAAAGGTGGGGCGATACGAGCTGGCGCTGGCCTCTTTTCTCGCAGAGGAACAACGAATTTGGGTGTGGACGGCGGCGGAGCGCGCCCATCTCTACCCCGAACCCCTGTGGCGGCACGGCGCGTAGCCCATCGCCCGCCCCGCCCCGCTCATCGCCCGCGCCGCAGATCACGGCCTGACGCTGGAGCGGCGCGGCACAAGCTACGTGTTCGTCGGCTTCCCGCGCGGCGATGCGTGCGTCGGGAGTGCGGCGGCGGCGGGGGAGTATTTGGATCGGCATTATACGGGAGGGAAGACGCGATGA
>JAYUYF010000738.1:0-6770 GCA_043752605.1 Roseiflexaceae bacterium | reverse complement strand
GCGACAAGAAAAAGCTCGTCGATGAACGTGATATCGAGGTGCTGATTGTCGGCGAGACGCAGCGCCCGACCGAATTGTACAAGCTCGAACATATCCAGGTGACCTGCGGCACCAATCTGACGCCGGTGGCCACCGTGCGGATCCTCGATCCCGAGGGCCAATTGCAGACCACGGCTGCGCACGGTACCGGGCCGGTCGATGCGCTGTATACCGCAATCAATAAAGTTACCGGTCGATCGGTTGAATTGATTGAATGGACGATCAAGGCCGTCACTGAGGGCATCGATGCGGTGGCCGAGGTTTCGGTCAAGGTGCGCGAGCCGGGTGCCGAGCCGATCGCCAACAGTATCGATTACCGTGTTGGGCGCTACCGTGGGCCGCAGATCTACAACGGCTACGGCGTCAACACCGATACGATCGTCGCCGCCGCCGAGGCGTATATGAGCGCGGTCAACCGGTTGATCGCCGATCGCCAGCAGCAACTGAGCGCCGAGGCGGCGGCGTATGCCGCAGGGTACGACCGCAATGCGCCGACGTATGCGGTTGATCTGTTTGGCACCAACGCCGAGCGCGCAGCCGAGTGATGCAGACGATCGCGTATCTTGGCCCGCCCGGCACCTACTCGGAACTGGCGGCGCTGGCGGCGGGCGGGCCAACTGCCAGCTACCTGCCGCTGGCGAGTATGCCGGCGGTGGTGACCGCCGCCGAAACCAGCGCGGCGGATATCGGCGTCTTGCCGATCGAAAATGTGCTCGAAGGCAGCGTGACGACCACGCTCGACCTGCTGATCCACGAGACCGAGCTGCGCATCGCGCGCGAGATCGTCGTGCCGATCCGCCACGTGCTCATGGCGCGCCCCGGTGTCCGGCTCGACGCGATCCGCGTGTTGTACGCGCACCCGCAGTCGCTCGGCCAGTGCCGCCGTTTTGTCGAACGCTGTCTGCCACAGGCGACAACAGTGGCATCGCTCAGCAATAGCGCCGCACCCGCCGAGGCGCTGGCAGACGAGCGGCCGGCGGCGGCGATCGGCACCCTGCGCGCGGCCGAATTGACGGGCGCGGTGATCCTGGCGCGCGATATTCAAGACCGGGCGACAAACGTCACCCGTTTTGTGGCACTTGGCCGCACGGATGCCGCGCCGACGGGCGACGACAAGACCAGTTTCTGCTTTGGCTTTACCGAAGACCGCGCGGGTGTACTTGTCGAGGTGCTCGGTGTGCTGGCCGCCGCCCGTATCAACCTGACAAAGCTCGAATCGCGGCCTTCAAAAGAGGTGCTTGGCCGCTACATTTTTCTGGTCGATTGTAATGGTCACCGGCTCGATCCGCAGATCGCGGCCGCGCTCTCGAGTGTGCGCCGCATGACCGGGTTTATGAAAATCTTTGGCAGTTACCCGTGCTGGCGCGAACCAGCACACGAAGAACAGAGGCCCGTATGACGCTCCGCACACTGTTTGAGAAAGTCTGGGATGCGCACATCGTGCGCGCGCAAACAGCCGCGACCCCGGCGGTCCTGTACATCGATCTGCACCTGATCCACGAGGTCACATCGCCACAGGCGTTCACCGAACTGCGCGCGCGCGGGCTGCCGGTGCGACGCCCGGATCTGACGCTTGGGACGATGGACCACAGCACGCCCACCACGCCGCGCAACAGCGATGGCATCATCCCGGTGATCGACCTGCAGGCGCGGACGCAGCTCGACCAGCTGGCTGAGAATTGCCGCGAATTTGGCGTACCCCTGTTCGCGCTCGGCAGCGACAAACAGGGGATCGTGCACGTGATTGGCCCCGAGCTTGGCCTGACGCAGCCGGGGATGACGATCGTCTGCGGCGATAGCCATACCAGCACCCACGGCGCGTTTGGTGCGCTGGCGTTTGGTATTGGCACCAGCGAAGTTGGCCACGTGCTGATGACGCAATGCCTGATCCAGAGCAAACCAAAGACGATGGAGATCCGCGTCGATGGCCGCCTGGGGCACGGCGTGACGGCAAAAGATATCATCCTGGCCGTGATCGCGCAGATCGGGATCGGCGGCGGCACCGGCCACGTCTTCGAGTACACCGGCGCGGCGATCCGCGCGCTCTCGATGGAAGAGCGGATGACGATCTGCAATATGAGCATCGAAGGTGGCGCGCGCGCCGGGATGGTCGCCCCGGATGAGACGACCTTCGCCTACGTGCAGGGGCGGCCGCACGCGCCGCAGGGTGCCGCGTGGGACGAGGCGCTGGCCTACTGGCGCACGCTGCCCACCGATGCCGGTGCCACGTATGATGCGCAGGTGCTGCTCGATGCCACCACGCTGACGCCGATGATTACCTATGGCACCAACCCCGGCATGGGCATGCCGATCGATGGCCGCATCCCGGTGCCAGCCGAACAGAGCGACCCACTGCGGCGCTCCGCGCTCGACAAAGCGCTACGCTACATGGCGCTCGATGCCGGTGTGCCGTTGCTGGGCAAAAAGATCGATATGGTGTTCCTCGGCAGTTGCACCAACTCGCGCATCAGCGATCTGCGTCAGGCGGCAACCCTGATCGCCGGGCACAGGATCGCGCCACACGTGCGGATGATGGTCGTACCGGGCAGCCAGCAAGTCAAGGCGCAGGCCGAGCGCGAGGGGCTGCACGAGATCTTTCTCGCCGCCGGTGCCGAGTGGCGCGAGGCGGGGTGTAGCGCGTGCCTGGGCATGAACGACGACAAAGTGCCCGCCAGCAAGTATTGCGTCAGTACCAGCAACCGCAATTTCGAAGGTCGCCAGGGGCCGGGCAGCCGCACGTTTCTCGCCAGCCCACTCACCGCCGTGGCCGCCGCGATCACCGGCGAAGTGACCGACCCGCGCACGTTGTTACCATCGTAGAGCCGCGGGACATGCTCTATTCGTCACATCAGACTGGAGCGATAATGCGTTTTTTTATACTCTGTGCGCTCCTAGTGTGCAGTATGGCAGTCCAGACCAATAGTCTGGCGACCAGCGCACGTATGTCGCCGCGCGTCGTGCCGCAGCCGCAGCTCGATATCACCAGTTCGCTGGTGGTAAACGGATACACGCGCACCTATGTGTATACCGTCTCGCCACTTGCTGCACCCGCCGCAGGCCGGCCGCTGGTCATCCACCTGCACGGTGATGGTGGCAACATGAACCTGAGCACGGCGTGGAAGCATGCCGTCCTGCAGGATCCGAATGGGGCCGTCCTGCTCTCGGCACAGGGCCGCAACAACATTCCCGCTGCCGCCGCCATCGATGAATCGGCGTGGCGTTTTCGTATGGATGAAGCCGGCGCGCCGTACGATGACATCGATTTTATCGCGCAGATCATCACCCGCGCAACCACCGGTACCTCATTGCTTGGTACTGCGATCAACCCTGATCAGATTTACGTCGTCGGTGAGTCGCGCGGTGCCGGGTTTGCCTACTTCCTGTATGCCGATCCACGCACAAGCAATGCCATCCGCGCGATTGTGCCGATTTCGGGCACATTTTACTGTGCTGGCGAAGCAACTGCTGAAGGAACACCGGGAACACCCGCGCGCGCCGGTAGTGATTTGACGTGTGGTGAAATAAGTCAGTTTGGCTACTGGGGGCCAAAAGCGTCATTGTTCACGGCACCAAATGTGCGCCGCGCCCCACACATCCTTGATATTCACGGGCAACTATCACCAGACGGCAGCGAGTTTCCGCAAACCGCGCCACCCGCACTCGATCGCGACTATCAATCGTCGCAATGGGCTGGATGGGGCGATGCGGCAGGCTGCTATACCGTACGTGTGAGCACACAAACCGCGCAAACGCTCGCACAGCCGATCGGTGGCAGACAGGTGCGCACGTATGCCTACAGTCAGACGGCTCAAAATCTGGCGACGCGCTGCGCCGGGCTGGATCTCGAGTTTTATGTCGTGCAGGGCGGCGGGCACGTGCCGGGTGGGTTTGAGCCCACCGCGTGGTGCTTCCTGAGCACAATCGGTGGTACACCAAGCACGAGCGCCTGCCCGTCGTCTGTCACGCCCACACCCGTCACGCCCACACCCGTCACGCCCACACCAGAGCCGTCATCGTATCGTCAGTTCTTACCCATCACACGGCAGCGTTAACAATAAGCGACGGGAGGACGCTATGTCCAAGAATACCTGGTTTGTTCTGGCCCCGATCGGGCTCATACTGACCGGCGCCGGTCTCAGTATCGCGATCGATGCCAACGGCAAGAAGACCCGTGGCGAGCCGTGGTTTGCGCAGGGCACGCTCGGGCTGGTGTGTTTCAACGCCGGTCTATCCATTTTTGGCGATGCCGTCCGCCGTCGTGCGCAACACCCGTAGGGACGCCGCACCATGTAGGGCCGAAGCGCTGCTCGGCCGTGGAGAACAGCATGAACCCAATCACCACATTCGCTGCGCAGATCGCCGCGCTGCCGGTCAACGATATCGACACCGACCAGATCATCCCGGCGCGCTATCTCAAAACCACCGACAAAGTCGGCATGGGTGATGCGTTGTTCGCCGACTGGCGCTACGCCAGCGATGGAACACCCAACGCCGATTTTGTGCTCAATCGGCCCGAAAATTGGGGCGCGAAGATCTTGATCGCGGGTGATAACTTTGGCTGTGGCAGCTCGCGCGAACACGCGCCCTGGGCGCTGACGGCCTATGGCTTTCAGGCGGTCGTCAGCACCTCGTTTGCCGATATCTTTCGCAGCAACTCGCTCAAAAATGGACTGCTGCCGATTATCGTCGACGCTGAGACACTGGCGCAACTCACCAGCCTTGCCGAAGAAGAGCCAACCACCCAGGTGCGCGTCGATCTTGCCAGCCAGACACTCGTGTTGCCCGACGGCCGCAGCGTACATTTTCCGATCGACCCGTTTGCCAAACATTGCCTGCTCAACGGAATCGACCAGCTTGGTTTTATCGAAGCTGAGGCCGACGCGACGACCGCATTCGAGCAGCGCAATCCGGCGCGCATCAACACCCGGCAGGAGATTGCATGAACCGTGTGCTCTCGTCGTCGCGCTATCTCGTCCTGATCGCGGTCGTCGCCACGCTGGTTTCGGCCACGGTGTTGCTGCTGCTTGGCGCGGCCGCCACGATCCAGGCGATCGGTACGGTCTTTGCGACGTCTGACTTTAGCTCGAAGGCAGTCAAACGCTCGCTCGTCACGTTTGTCGAAATCGTCGATGTATTTTTGCTCGCCACAGTCCTGTATATCATCGCCGTCGGTCTGTACGAGCTGTTTATCGATGACAAAGTCGATGTTCCCGCGTGGCTCGAGATCCATACGCTCGACGACCTGAAAGACAAGCTGATCGGCGTCGTCGTTGTCGTGCTGGGTGTCAACTTCCTCGGACAGTTTGTGGCGTGGGATGGCCAGAGCAGTGGAATCCTGGCGGGTGGCCTCGCGGTGGCACTGGTTATTGGCGCGCTCACGTTCTTTTTGCGCGAAAAAGGCAAGAAGAGCGTCAAGAGACTTGAGGCTGAGGAGATCCGCTAACCGCCGAAAATTGCGGCAGCACTGAGCGACACGTCGCCAAGAAACGGCGAACGGATTGGTTCTTCATCAACGACGATATGACGTTCACGGCAGATGCCTGCGCGCGGTGATGCGTGGCACTCGACCTGCTGGTTACGCAGATCGACAATCCAGACCTCGGGGATGCTCGCGTGTGCTATGCTTGACACAAAGCATAACAGATACAGGTGATACATGGACGCAACGATAACTCTGCTCCCTGGCGACGGTATCGGTCCCGAGGTCGTGGCCGCCGGGCGCGCAGCGCTCGCAGCTGTTGGCGTGCATTTCGGCCATTCATTCACGTTCCACGAGGCGTTACTCGGCGGTTGTGCGATCGATGCCACCGGCGAACCACTGCCCGCCGCGACCATCGAGACCTGTCGCGCGAGCGATGCCGTGCTGCTCGGTGCGGTAGGTGGCCCAAAGTGGGATAACCCGGCAGCGACGGTGCGCCCCGAGCAGGGGCTGCTCGGCATCCGCAAGGCGCTCGGGTTGTTTGCCAATCTGCGGCCGGTGCAGATCCACCCACGGCTGGTGCCTGCCTCGCCATTGCGCCCCGAACGGCTTGTGGGCGTGGATCTGGTGGTGGTGCGCGAATTGACCGGCGGGATCTACTTCGGCCAGAAGGGCCGCGACACCGATGAGCACGGCGATGAACGCGCCTACGACCATTGCACCTACACCGTACACGAGATCACACGCATCGTGCGGACGGCGGCCGAGCTGGCGCGTCAGCGCCGCAAGAAGCTCACGTCGGTGGATAAAGCCAATGTGCTCGAGACCTCGCGGCTCTGGCGCGCCACCACCACGCGGATCATGGCCAAAGAGTACCCCGATGTGGCGCTCGACCATATGCTGGTCGACTCGGCGGCCATGCACCTGCTCCGGCGGCCTGCCGACTTCGACGTGATCGTGACCGAGAACATGTTTGGCGATATCCTGACCGACGAGGCAGCAATGCTGGCCGGCTCAATGGGTATGTTGCCCTCAGCATCGCTCGGCGCGGGCGAAGGCAGTACACGCATGGGGCTGTATGAGCCGATTCACGGTAGCGCGCCCGATATCGCTGGCCGAGGAATCGCCAATCCGCTCGCGACTATCCTGAGTACCGCGATGCTGCTGCGGCTCTCACTGGCGCTCGAACACGAGGCGCGCGCCCTCGAAGCGGCTGTGGCGCAGACGCTCGACGATGGTATTATTACCGGTGATGTGGCCGCACCCGGCGAACGCATCTCGACGACGGCCGAGGTCGCGGCGGCGGTGGTGG
>JAYUYF010000737.1:0-2691 GCA_043752605.1 Roseiflexaceae bacterium | reverse complement strand
CGGTCATCCCGATCGTGATCCTCAATCAGCTCACCGCACCACTCGGTGCGCCCACCGCGTATGTGCTCTCGGCGCTGGTGCCGGTGGCGTGGATCTTTATCGATCTGCTGTTTATCACGCGGCGCTTCAACTTTATCACCGCGTATATCGGGCTGACGGCAATCGTGCGCGGTGCGCTGGCGTTCTGGTTTGTCGACGGCGCGCTGTTTGCGTTTAAAGATACCGCGCCGCTGCTGGTGGCCTTCGCTATTTTTGCCTACACGCTGGTGCGCGGCCGCCCGGTGATGTACTATTTTGCCAGCCAGGCGTTCAACGCCGATACCCCGCAGCGCGAGGCGGCGCTCAACCGGCTGCTCGATGCGCCACGGATTCGGCGGCCGCTGGTGCTCGGCACGCTGGTGCTGACGCTCTCGAACCTGCTTGCGGCCGTCGCCAATTATATTCTCAACCTGCGGATGGTTGTCGCGCCATTTGGCACGGATACCTTCAATTTTCAGGTGGCCGAAGTCAATGCGATCACACGCGTCGCGTTTACTGTGCCCGAGATGATCCTGTTTATGGTCGCCTTTTTCATGGTCTACCGCGCACTGTTTCAAAACTTGCCCGAGACCGAATTTGGCAGCGACGATTTCTGGCGGGCGGTCGAGAACCGCGGCGCGCCCGAGGTGAGCGGATGAGCACCTACCTCGTCACCGGCGGCAATGGCTTCCTCGGCCGCACGATCGTCGAGCAGTTGCTTGCGCGCGGCGACACGGTGCGCGTGGCTGGCCGTGGCAGCTACCCCGAGCTGAGCGCGCTGGGCGTACGCTGCTACCGCATCGACCTGGCGGCCGACGATGAAACCGGTGTCGACTCGTTGCTCACCGCCGCGATGCAGGGCTGCGCGGGCATCGTGCATACCGCAGCACACGCCGGGGTCTGGGGGCCGCGCGCGGCGTTCTATGCCGCCAATGTGCTGGCCACGCGCCGGGTGCTGGCGGCGGCGGCGCGCGCCGGCGTTCCCAAACTGGTGTTTACCTCGTCACCGTCAGTGGTCTTTGGCGAGGAATCGGTCGAAGGGGCCGACGAGAGTTTGCCCTATCCGGCGCGCTATCTGGCGGCCTATCCGTACACCAAAGCGCTGGCCGAGCGCGAGGTGCTGGCCGAGCAGCGGCTGCTGACGACCGCGATCCGGCCGCCGCTGATCTGGGGCGCGCGCGACCCGCACCTGTTGCCGCGGCTGATCACCCGCGCACATCAGGGGCGGCTGGCACAGGTGGGCGATGGCACCAACCGCGCCGATGTGACGTATGTCGAGAATGCCGCTGCCGCGCACCTGCTGGCGCTCGATGCGCTGGCACCCGGCGCGGCGTGCGTCGGGCGCGCGTATTTCATCGGCCAGGAGCAGCCGGTCAACCTCTGGCAATTCATTGGCACGATCCTTGCGCACGCGGGTGCCCCGCCGGTGCGGCACACGATACCGTATGCGCTGGCCGCGCGCGCCGCACACGCGCTCGAAGTCGCGTATCATGCGCAGGGACGCAGCGAGGAGCCACCGCTGACGCGGTTGAGCGCGGCGAGCCTGGCGCGTTCGCGCTGGTTCGACCTGCGCGCGGCGCGGCGCGACCTGGGGTATGAAGCGCGGATTCCGATCGCCGAAGGCTTACGGCGCACATTTGAAACGAGAGACCAGCATGCGGTTTCAGCACGTCACGATTGAATCGATTGCTTATGAACTGGGCCCGCACCGCGTGACCTCGGCCGCGCTCGAAGCGCAGATCGCACCGACGATGCAGCGCCTTGGTGTACCCGCCGGGCGGCTCGAAGAACTGACCGGGATCGTCGAGCGGCGCTTCTGGGATACGGGCACGATGCCGAGTGATGTGGCGACGATCGCGGCACGCAAGGCGATCACGGCGTCGGGCATCAATGCTGCGCAGATCGGCTGTATCATCAACACCTCGGTCTGCAAGGATTACATCGAGCCGTCGGTCGCCAGCCTGGTGCACGGCAATCTCAAGCTCTCACCGTCGTGCCTCAACTACGATATCAGCAACGCCTGTCTGGGCTTTCTCAACGGTATGGCGAGCATCGGCATGATGATCGATGCCGGCCTGATCGATTACGGGCTGGTGGTGGATGGTGAAGGCTCGCAGGAGGCGGTACACGCCACGATCCGGCGGCTGCAACAGCAGACCACCACGCCGCAGGAGTTCCGCGAGAACTTTGCCACGCTCACGCTCGGCAGCGGCGCGGTCGCGATGGTGCTCGGCCACCAGCGGCACTCGCGCACTGGCCACCTGCTCAACGGCGGGGTGACGCTGGCTGCCACCGAATACAACCGGCTGTGCATCGGCCAGCCCGACAGGATGGTGACCGATGCCGCAGCACTGCTGATGGCGGGCGTGGCGCTCGCACGCGATACCTGGCAACTCGCCGCCGCCGAGATCCCGGGCTGGCACGATGACAACATCAGCGTCTACACGCCGCACCAGGTGAGCGCACGCCACACCCACGCGGTCGCCGATACGCTGGGCGTGGATCCGGCCAAGATGTTCCTCAACTTCCAGACGCTCGGCAACATTGGCCCGGCTGCCGTGCCGATCACGCTCGCGCAGGCCGTCGAGGCCGGGCGCGTCAGCAGCGGCGATACGATCGGGATGCTGGGCATCGGTAGCGGCATCAACTGCGCGATGATGAGCATCACCTGGT
>JAYUYF010000736.1:0-6773 GCA_043752605.1 Roseiflexaceae bacterium | reverse complement strand
GCGCCCGGTCTTGCCGCGATTGCGCCCCGCCGTCCAGCTCAGGTACAGTGCTTCGGCCGCACGGGTGAGGGCGACATAACACAGCCGTCGTTCTTCTTCGATCCCGGCGGGTGTGGCGAGGCTGCGCTCGTGCGGCAGCGTTCCCTCTTCGAGACCGGTCACAAACACGATCGGCCATTCGAGTCCTTTTGCGGCGTGGATCGTCAGCAGTTGTGTGCGGTCTTTTAATTCGTCGTCATTGTCGACGCTGGTGAGCAACGCGATTTCCTGCAAGAATTCGCTCAGGCTGGTGTGGTCTTCGGCGGCGGTCAGCAACTCTTGCAGGTGTGCGCGCGCGTCGGGCAACTCCTCGGGTGACAGTCGCTCGGCGAGCGCGGCCATATAGCCGCTCTGTTCGAGCACATCCGCGAGCAGATTTGCGGGTGGGGTTGTCCCCTTTGCAAAGCGCCGCCACCGCGCCAGCAGACTGGCGAGCAGACGCGCGCCGCTGGCAGCTTTTGGTGTGAGCGCGGTGTGCGCCTGCGCATCGGCGAGCGCGGCACTGAGCGTCAGTCCGTTGCTGGCAGCGTAGCCGCTGAGTGCGGCGAGACTGGCGGCACCCAGGCCGCGCGCGGGCAGATTGGCGATACGGGTGAGCGAGAGTCCATCGGCGGGATTGTTGATCGCGCGCAGGTAGCCAAGCGCATCGCGCACTACGGCGCGGTCGTAGAACCCGGTCGCGCCGCGCATGTCATACGGCACTTTGTGCTGGCGCATCGCGGCCTCGAAGCCACGGCTCATGTGGCGAGTGCGAAACAGCACCGCGATCTCGCGCGGGTTGCGGCCGCGTTGCAGCAGATCGGCGCAGGCGCGCGCCACCTGGTCGGCCTCATCGCGCGCGTCTTTGGCATCAAAGATCCGCAGCGTGGGTTCGCCCGGCAGACCGGGGCCACTGGCGGCACGCAGCGCCATGGGTGGTACGGCCTGGCTATGGCGGATGACAGCGTAGGCGGCGTCGAGGATCGGCTGGCGGCTGCGGTAGTTGGTCGCGAGCTCGATCACGCTGGCCTCGGGAAAATCTTTGGTGAAGCGCGCGATGATCGTATGGTCGGCGTTGCGAAAGCCATAGATCGCCTGCATACCATCGCCCACCGCAAACAGCGAGCGCGGCCGCCCACCCTCAGGGCGCGTCAGCAGCTCAATCAGCGCGTGCTGGCTGCCATCGGTATCCTGATATTCGTCCACCAGCAGGTGCCGCCAGCGCGCGCGGCAGTCTTCCGCCACATCAGGGTGCTCGGTCAGCAGTCGATGCGTGAGCAGGATCAGGTCATCAAAATCGAGTGCGTTGGCCTGTTCGAGCGCACGCTGGTAGTGGCGGTAGCGGGCCGCGATGAAGGCTTCACTCGCATCTTTGGCGAAACGGGCCGCGAGGCGCGGGGTGAGCAGGCGGCTCTTGGCGCGCGAGATCTGACGCAGCAGATCGGCGGGTTCGAGCGGCTCGGGCGCACGTTCGGTGGCGGCATCGAGCGCGGCGGCGGCCAGCATCAGCTGCTCGTCGGCGGCGTAGATGGTAAAGTCTTTGGTGTACTGGCCGATATGTCCGCCAATTTCGGCGCGCAGCAGCCTGGCGCACACCGCGTGAAAGGTACCGGTCGTCAGCCCACGTGTACGGTTGCCGAGCAACTTGCGCAGTCGTTCGCGCATCTCCTTCGCTGCCTTGTTGGTAAAAGTCAGCGCCAGAATCTGGCCGGGTGTGGCATTGTGATGCGCGATCAGGTGCGCGATCCGCAGCGTCAGGACGCGGGTCTTGCCGCTGCCCGCGCCCGCGCGCACCAGCACCGGGCCGACGGGCGCGGTCACGGCGGCACGCTGCTCGGCGTTGAGGGATGCCAGAAAATCGCTCATGGGATGATCACCACCGTAATATCATTGACGTTCGTGCCGGTCGGGCCGGGTAGCAGCAGGTCTTCCAGGGCCATAAAGAGTGGATAGGCATCGTGGCCATCGAGGTGCTGTTGCGGGTCGAGCCCCCGCGCACGCGCGCGCTGCCACGTCGTGTGTGTCGCCACCGCACCGGCCGCATCGGTGGGGCCATCGCCGCCATCGGTAGCCAGCGCCACCAGCAGCGCACCGTCCGGCAGGTGCGGGGCCGCAGCGAGCGCCAGCTCCTGATTGCGGCCACCACGGCCGGGCGCATCGCCAAGCGTGACGGTTGTCTCGCCGCTGGCCACCAGGCAACAGGGCCGCGGCGCCCCGGCTGCCAGCACCTGATGTGCGCGCGCCGCGAGCGTGCGCCCGGCGACGCGTGCCTCGCCGACCAGTGCGGTGGAAAAGACCTCGGCGTGCAGTCCGGCCACACGCGCGGCCGCCGCTGCGGCGTGAGCCGCCTGCGCGCCATCGCCGATGATCGTGCAGCTGCCGCGTGCGAGCAGCGGATCGCCCGCGTTGAGCGTCTCGGTGGTTCCCCGTTCAAGGAGCGCCACCACGCGTGGCACCGCAGCCCGCAGCTGATAGCGATCCAGCACCGCCAGCGCATCGCGGCAGCTGGTGGGATCGGCCACAAACGGACCGGATGCGATCACATCGAGCGGGCTGCCCACCACATCGCTCAGCACCAGTACACAGCTGGTGGCCGGAGCAGCGGCGCGCGCCAGACCACCACCTTTGACGGCATCGAGATGTTTGCGCACACAGTTGATCTCGTCGATCGTCGCGCCGCTGGCCAGCAGCAGCTGCGTCAACCTGGCCAGATCGGCCAGCGTCAGCGGCGCGTGGGGCGCGGTGAGCAGCGCCGAGCCACCACCCGAGACCAGCGCCAGCACCAGGTCGTGTTCGCCCGCGGTGTGCAGCAGATCACGCGCCGCAATCGCAGCCGCCACGCTGCGCGCATCCGGCACCGGGTGTGCGCCGAGCAGCAACGCAAGCGGCGCGGGGAGTGCCACTGGCGGCGGATCCTTTGCCACCACCAGCCCGGCGCTGATCCGGTCGCCGAGCACGTCGTGTGCCGCAGTGGCCATCGCTGCCGCCGCCTTGCCGATCGCCAGCAGCAGCAGCCGGTCGATCGCGCGCAGATCCAGCGCCCGCGCGCCGACGTGCAGGGTAGCGCCGTCGTGCCAGAGCGTGCGTCGCACCGCAGCATACGGATCAGCGGCCGCCAGCGCCGCGTGCAGGATCGCCTGCATCGTGGCACCGTGCGGGTGCGCGTGCAGCGTGTGGCTGTGAAGATTTATCATTGCCATGCATCATACCATGTGGCAGACACGTCGGGATGCCGCATGCGGCGTCCGTACGGGCATGTGGGGACGGCGCATGCGGCGTCCGTACGGGGCGGGATCGCGCCCGTACTGGTATAATACCTCGCGTCGTGGTGGCTCGCACTGGCGGCGTGGTGTGATTCTGAGGAGATAGGTTATGCCGGTTGTTGCAGTCGTGGGCGCACAGTGGGGCGATGAAGGCAAGGGCCATATCGTCGATATGCTGGCACAGCGCGCCAAGCTTGTCATTCGCTACGGAGGCGGCAACAATGCTGGCCATACCGTCAATAATCGGCTGGGCACATTCAAGTTGCACCTGTTACCATCGGGGATCTTTGACCCGGCGACGGTCAATGTGATCGGCAGCGGGGTCGTCGTCGAGCCTGAGGCGATGCTCGAGGAGATCGCCGAAGTGACGGCACAGGGCGTCACAATCGAGCGCCTGTTCATGAGCGATCGCGCGCACGTGGTGATGCCGTATCACGCGCTGCAAGACCGGCTCGATGAAGAGATGCGCGGCGAGTCAAAGATCGGCACCACCGGCCGCGGGATTGGCCCGGCATACGCCGACAAGATGTCGCGAATCGGCATCCGGCTCGGTGATCTGCTCCACGAGGAGACGCTACTGGCGCAGTTACGTCAGGCGCTCGATGTCAAGAATCGGCTACTGACCAGGTATTATGGTGCCGAGCCGATCTCGCTCCACGAGACGTTTATGCGCTACCTGGATTTCGGCAGCAAGCTGCGGTCGTATATCGTCGATATCATGCCGATTGTGCAGAAGGCGCTCGACCGCGATGTGCCGATCTTGCTCGAAGGTGCGCAGGGTGCACTGCTCGATATCGATTATGGTACCTATCCCTACGTCACGTCATCGCCGCCGGGTGCGGCCGGCGCGTGCCAGGGGGCCGGTATTGCGCCGAGCCATCTGAAAACGGTGCTGGGGGTGTTCAAAGCATACGCGACGCGCGTGGGCGAAGGGCCGTTTCCGACCGAAGTCGAGGGTGAGCCAGCCGATATTATGCGCCAGCTTGGCACGCCGTGGGCCGAGATCGGCACCACCACCGGGCGGCTGCGACGTGTGGGCTGGTTCGATGCGGTGATGGCGCGCTACGCAACGCGCATTAATGGCATCGATCGGGTGGCGATCACCAAGCTCGATGTGCTCGATAGCATGGCCGTGATCAAGGTCTGCGTCGGCTATCGGCGGCACGATACGGCGGTTGAATATCCGCCCGCCAACATCGCCACGCTGGGCAAGATCGAGCCGATCTACGAGGAATTCCCCGGTTGGCGCACACCCACCACTGACGTGCGCAGCTTCGACCGGCTGCCACCCGAGGCGCGCACCTACCTGGCACGCCTGTGCGATCTGATCGGGGCGCGCTTGAGTTATGTATCGGTCGGGCCGGGCCACGAACAGATCATTACGACGGACGCGGTGTTGTAGGGCAACGCATGTTGGCGTCAGCATCGCTGACGCCAACATGCGCGCCCGGCACCGCGCCGCCCTACCGCCCCAATTCCACCAATTTCGCCGTCAACGTCGCGTTCGACGGTTCGACGAGCACCGCGCCATCGGGGAAGACGATCGTTGGCACGCTCTGATTGCCATTGTTGAGCCGCACCACCTCGGCCGCCGCCGCCTCGTCCTTCTCGATGTCAATATACTGGTAGGCCACCTTGCGGTCATCCATCAGCCGCCGCGAGCGCTTGCAATCGCCGCACCAGGGCGTGCCGTACAACGTGATATCCGGTGTCATGGTATGTGTTTCCTTCTTTTTTTGAAAAAATGATCGCGCCGCCATCGACATCGATCATGTTTATTATAGCATGCCGCACTTGACAGCCCGGCCGTGGTCACGTATAGTACAAAAATAACTGAAGACGCAACTCTTATCCAGAGAGGTGGAGGGACCGGCCCTTTGAAGCCTCGGCAACCCTGGAAAGCACGTGCAAGCGTGTGATCATTAGGGTGCCAAATCCGGCAGGTACGACTGGAAGATGAGAGCGTGGCACAGGGTTGCTGCATGTGCAGCCATACCCAAATCCGCCCTCATCGCACCGATGAGGGATTTTTGATCCCCGCCGTGCGATGTTGGCAAAGCCACCGATCACTTCTTTGGCGTCTCCCCGGCCCGGTGAGTTGCGCTCGCAGCACACGTAGCACACAGGGAGGCAACCATGACCGACGCACCTCAGTTTACCGGCTTCGATACGCTGGCGCTCCACGCTGGCCAGACGGCCGACCCGACGACCGGCGCGCGCGCGGTACCGATCTACCAGACCACCTCGTATCAGTTCCAGGATACCGATCACGCGGCACGCCTGTTTGGCCTGCAACAGTTTGGCAATATCTACACCCGTATTATGAACCCGACGACCGATGTGCTCGAGCAGCGTATCGCGGCTCTTGAAGGTGGTGCCGCTGCCCTGGCGGTGGCATCGGGTCAGGCCGCCGAGACGCTGGCGATCCTCAATATTGCGCGCGCGGGTGACAATATCATCAGCTCGACCGACCTGTACGGCGGCACCTACAATCTTTTCCGCCACACGTTGCCCAAGCTGGGGATCACGACCCGCTTTGTCGATGGCCGCGACCTCGATGGCTTCCGCGCCGCGATCGATGGCAACACCAAAGCGTTCTTCCTCGAACTGGTGGGCAACCCGAAGCTCGATGTGCTCGATCTCGAAACGATCGCGGCGATCGCGCACGAGCAGGGCGTGCCGGTGATCGTCGATGCGACGACTGTTACCCCGTACCTCTGGCAGCCGCTCAAGCACGGTGCCGATATCGTCATTCATTCGGTCACCAAATATCTGGGTGGCCACGGCACCAGTATCGGCGGTGTGATCGTCGATGGCGGGCACTTCGATTGGGCCAATGGTCGCTTCCCCGATTTTACCGCACCGGATGAATCGTACCACGGGCTGGTCTTCTCGCAGGCGTTTGGCAACCTGGCGTTCATCCTCAAGGCGCGGGTGCAGGGGCTACGCGATCTGGGCGCGGCGCTCAGTCCGTTCAACGCCTTCTTGCTGCTCCAGGGCATCGAGACGCTCGGATTGCGCATGGATCGCCACAGCAGCAATGCGCTCGGTGTGGCCAGGTTCCTCGGCGAGCACAGCAAAGTCAGCTGGGTACGCTACCCTGGCCTCGCCGACCACCCAAGCTACGCGCTGGCGCAGAAGTACATGCCAAAGGGTCAGAGCGGCCTGCTCGGCTTTGGCGTGCAGGGTGGGCGAGCGGGCGGCAAGACGTTTATCGAGGCGTTGCGGCTCTTCTCGCACCTCGCAAATATCGGCGATGCCAAGAGCCTGGCGATCCACCCCGCCACCACCACGCACAGCCAACTCTCCGCCGAAGAGCAGGCCAGCACGGGCGTGACCGAGGATTTCGTGCGGTTGTCGATTGGGATCGAGACGCTCGACGATATCCTGGCCGATCTGGATCAGGCGTTGGCGAAGGTGTAGGGCCGCGATGTATCGCGGCCCGTGTAGGGCCGAAGCATTCCCGCGCGATCGCAATCGCGCGCCGGAATG
>JAYUYF010000735.1:0-2695 GCA_043752605.1 Roseiflexaceae bacterium | reverse complement strand
CTACAGCTCGCCGCAGCCGGTGGCCCTGTGCTGCCACCGTTGCGCAGCAGCGCGCTCTGGCTGGCTGCGTTCGCGGTGCTCTACATTGCGTTGCGGCGCTGCGGCTTTGCGCCAACGTTTGCCGGGGTGCTGCTCGGGCCGGTTGTGGCGGGCGGCGCGCTGGCGGCGCTGGCCGATCCGGTACGGCACGGCTTTGGCGGCGCACCCGCGCTGGTCGCAGCCAGCATCGGGCTGCTGCTGGTGCTCGGCTTGCGCCCGGCGTGTCGTACGATTGCGCGGCGTTTCGACCTGCCATTGCCCGAAACCGCGCTGCGCTGGCTGCTGCTCGGCTGTTTTGCGGTCTTCGTATTGCGCTACGGCGGCAAGATCTACGCCGATTCGATGCCGGGTGATATCGGCTTCCACGCCAATCGGTTTCTCGATGTGATGCGCGGCCGGGTGCTGCTGCTGTCGCGCAACCGTGGTGTCGATTTCCCGTATCCCTCGGCGCTGTATCTGATCGTCGCGCCACTGACGCTCGCCGGGCTCGATGCGCGCAACGCCCTACGGCTGCTCGGCGCGCTGCTCGATGCCTGCGCGTTGCCGCTGGTGTATGCGATCGGGGCGCGGCTTACACCCCCCTCTCCCCCTGTGGGAGAGGGGCCGGGGGGGCGGGGGGAAGGAGCGCCCCTCGGCCTGATCGCCGCACTGTTCTACGGGCTCAGTCCGGCTGGCTTTATGACGACCTGGTGGAATTTTAGTACGCACATTTTCGCCCAGTTTACGCATACGCTGTTGATCTGTGCTGCCGTCATTGCCTGGCCGCGCGCCGGGCGGCCGCTGCGGCCGGGTTGGCAGGCTGGCGTGGTGTTTGTGCTCCTGTTCTCGCTGGTGAATCTGGGGCACTTTGGCTTCTGGATCAATACCACGCTGCTGACCGGGATTGTGGCGCTGGTGTGGGCGGTTGCTGCGTGGCGCGACACGGCGCGGCGGGCGCAGCTCTGGTGGCTGGTCGCCACGGCGGCGGCGGCGCAGATGGTCGCAGCGGGGCTGTTTTACAGCGCCTACACCGCTTTGTTCCTCGAGCAACTGGGTGCCACCGCCAGTGGTGGGCTCACCGGCCTGGCCGGGCGCGAACCCGCCGCGCGCGCGGTGCTGTGGCGGACGCTGGTCGATGCCGGGTTCCACCAGCACTTCGGGCTGTTTCCGCTGCCAGCCGCGCTGGCCGGTCTCTGGTTGCTGCGGCGTAGCCCTGTGCTGCCGTTGTTGCTCGGCACGCTCGCGGTCGCATCGGTATTCATGATGCTGCCGTTTATCAGCGGCAGCACGCTTTCGACGCGCTGGCTCATGTTTTCGGCGTGGGTGATCGCGGTCGGCGCGGCGGCGGCGGCGTTGGCATTGCGGCGGCGCGGGCGGGCGGCGCGCATCGTCGTCTGGTGCATCGGCGGCTACGTGCTGCTACTTACCCTCAGCATGTGGCTGGCCGCGCTCGCCTGGCGCGTGCGCCCGCCCGAGCCGTTCTGATATGGTAACGATCACCCAGACCGTGCGCCGCGCGCAAACTCGCATACATCAACGTGTTTTGTGTGCTGACCCGGCACTCCCCTTGCTACGCTGAGCAGCACAGCCTCTCTGCGGCTGCCGCTCACAAGAAAGGGTCTCGCATGATTCAGCGTATCGACCAGCTCCCTGTCGAATTGCCACAGCCAAAGAATCCCTCGCCTACAGCGAATCTCAGAACGGTTGAACCCGTCGACAATTGCGCTCCCCCGCTCCCATCTGGAGCGGGGGCCGGGGGGTGAGGTCAGCCGGGCGCAATCTATTTGAGATTCGCTGTAATGGTGCCGCCGCACTCCAGGAGTTGCTGGGTGGCCGCTTTGGCGAAATGTCGACGCTTATGAACTACACGTTTCAGTCGTTCAACTTCCGCGGGCGCGATGCCGTACGACCATACTATGACCTGATCGCCAGTATCGCCGCCGAAGAGTACAGCCACATCGAGACGCTCAGCTACGCGATCAACATGCTGCTCACCGGCAGCACCGTGCGTGGCGATGACCCTTCGACCGCACCGCTCAAAGGTGCAGTCGATACGCGCAACAGCTATCATTTTCTTGCCAGCGGCCAGGCTGCGCTACCCGTCGATTCGATGGGCAACCCGTGGACCGGCTTCAACGTCACATCGACGGGCAACCTGAAGCTGGATCTGCTCCACAATTTTTTCCTGGAATGCGGCGCACGCGCCAACAAGATCCGAGCGTACGAGATGGTCGATGACCCGACCGCGCGCACCGCGATCGCGTATCTGCTGGTACGCGGCGGCCTGCATATCGTGGCCTATGCCAAAGCGCTCGAGAAGCTGACCGGGGCAGACGTCAGTAAACTTTTGCCGATCCCCGATATCAGCAACACCAAGTTCCCCGAGACCAAACAGTTCGTCGATCGTGGTCTGAATCAGGTGCTCTTTACCTGGAGCCCGAAGGATTTCCGAATGATCGACCAGATCTGGAATGGTACGCATCCGGAGGATGGATCAGAACTACGGGTCGAGATCGGGATGCCCAAAGGGTTCCCGGTGCCAGTGCTCGACCATGAACCACAGCTCAACGCACCGGGCGCAGATCTGGAGATGATGGCGGAGATGGCCAAAAAACTCGGGATCAAATAAATTATCCGGCGGGACGCGGTCACCGTAGGGGCGCATCACGATGCGCCC
>JAYUYF010000734.1:0-6779 GCA_043752605.1 Roseiflexaceae bacterium | reverse complement strand
CTGTTTGTGGGCAGCGGCGTACCACTGCGCTGGCTGGCCACAAATATCCCGCCGCTGGCCGATTCGGTCGCCGGCCTGCGCTACCATCCGGTCATGGCCGGGTTGGCGGTGCCGTGCATTCTGGCAATCGCGGCAGTCGGCCTCGATCGGCTGGTACGCACGGGTGGGCCACTTGTCGAACTGCATCTGGTAGCGCGCGCCGAGGATCAACAGCATCGTCGGCTGTGGCAATCGCTCGCATTTCGGCCGCGCGTGTTGCTGATCATCCCGCTGGCGTTCAGCCTGTTTCAGGCGCGCGAATTTGCCGCACACTGGGTGCGTACCGAGCCGATGTTGCCACACATCTGGTCGGTCAGCGATGCACTGCGCACGCCGACCCTGCAGTGGGTCAACCCGCCCTATGGTGAGAACACCTTTACGACGCCGTCGATCGATAGCGGGTTGAAGCTCGCCATAGGATTCCGGCCGTGGCATTGGCGTGACCGCCAGGAGCCGATCCCCCTGCGCGAAGCCGACCGCAATGGAACGCGTGAGGGATTGACGCTGCTCACAATGGTTGACGATATCTCCATCAACTCGGCGAGCGCAGCGGAAGAATACGCCATCCTCCAGGGCACAGGTGGTGCGCGTACGATCTGCAACGCGCAGGGGCGCGGCGGAGATATCGATGTGCGCTGCGATGCGGCAGACGGTGGCATCCTGGTAATCAAAGAGAACGGGTGGACAGGTTGGTCCGCGACGGTCAACGGACGGCCCGCAGATCTTGCAGCCGGGCAATGGCTTGCGGTGCGTCTCGATGGCGGCTCGCAACAGATCAGCTTTCGCTACCGGCCGTGGGATGCGCCGATCGGTCTGTTGTTTAGCCTGATCGGCGGCTGTCTGGCACTCTGGCTCTGGTTTGCGCGCGATCCGCGCGCACAAGCGTCAGACGAAACAGTTATTTCGGCGGCGTAATCTCGCTGGTGTCGCGATTGATCATATGTGTGGCGGCGCGCGCAAAATATTCGCGCATACCGCTACGCATCGGCTCCTGCACATCGGCTGCGTCGACAGCCGCGAGCATATGGCCGAGCCAGGCATCGCGTTCGGCCGGGCCGATCGCAAACGGCGCGTGGCGCATACGCAGCCGTGGGTGGCCGCGTAGTTCAGCATAGCGTGGTGATGCACCAAAGAATTGCGTCAGGAACAAAAACTGGTGCAATTTGCCCGGTGCAATATCATCGGGGAACATGTCGCGCAGCAGCGGATCAGCCAGCACGCGCTCGTAGAAGACATCGACAATCCGCTGGAACGTTGCGTCGCCGCCGACAAGGTCATAGATCGTGTGTTCGTTCATACCTGTATTGTATCCGATTCGGGGCGGCGGGTGGCGGGCGATGCGATCGACGGGTCGCCGGATCACCGTAGGACCGAAGCATTTGCTGACCTGTTACTACAGCAGCAAATGCTTCGGCCTTACACCCACCCGTCCGCCGCGCCCGCGCCCGCGCCGCCCCCCGCGCCCGCGCCGCCGCGCCCGCGCCCCTACGATTCGTACACCACCCGCAGATCGCCCGAGGTGTAGAGCGCATACACCAGCCCCATCACGTTGTTGTGTTCATCGCGGTAGCGGCGGCGCATGCGCAAGAAGATTTCGCCGAGTGTCTCCTCGCCCTTGGCAAATTCGGCGATAAAGGTTTTGGCGAATTCGGCGGCAAAATAAACGGGCGTATCGACTTCGGTGCCGATCGCGCCGCGTGCGCCGCGCCCCATCAGAAACGGCAGCAACCCGTCGTATTGCAGCGCCGTCAGCTCGGCACCCTGGCAGGCGTTGAGAAACACCAGCGGCGCGTTGGCAAACTTTGGCCGCGCTAGTGACGCCTCGCTCATCATTTCCTTGAGCGTCAGTCGCTCGCCGCCGACCGAGATATACGATGCGCCTGTGCCGGCGATCGGGGCGGTCTTGAGCACCGAGCCGCCCGCCGCGCGCTCGGTCGTCAACGCCTCACCCGTCGACGCACTGTTGGCGTGGCTGTAGATGTAGATAAACGGTGGTGCGTCGGTGCCTTTGAGCATCGCCAGGAAGCCCTTTTTGGTATCGATCTCCTGCACCGCCAGTTGCGGCTCGCCCGCGAGCGCCGCCCGTTGCGACGCAATCACGTTTGTATTAAACTGCGTGTCGATCGTCGCATCAAAGGCGAATGCCATCGACAAGCGATCCTTCGCCCGCAGCTGCGAGCCAAAGCCGACGGGGGTGGCGGCGGCAAACTCGGGCATGTACTGCACCAGATGTTTGAAACCCCAGAAACCATCAGGATCGACCGGCTCGGTCTCTTCGCGGTCGTAGATCAACGACCACGGTAAGACAAACCGATCGGCGACCACGCTGACGGACAGTGACCCCTGCTGCGATGCCTCGCGGATCAGCGCCGCCATCGCGTGCGCGTCTTCGCGGTTCTCCTGAAAATAGAAGAGTTGCTCGAAGAGCTCTTTGCCCAGCTTTGCGAGCGCGATCAGCGTCGCGTCGTAGGTGGCTTTGTCGATCGTGGTGCTGATCTGCTGGTACGGAAAGATCTCGCCGGTCTTGCGATTGACGACCTCGTCAAAAAACGTCTTGCGCACGTTCTTGAGCCAGTCATTGAGCGTCTCGGGCTCGACTTTGATCGCCGCACGCTTGACGACCGCACCCTGCAAAATAAACTCGTAGCCGGTTGTCTGGCGGATGATCACCAGGTTGACGCGCTCATTTGCGGCGCGGCGCGGTGTGCTGGCCAGCGCGTGTGCCAGCGGGATGCCGCTCGCCTGGGTACGAATCGCGTTCTTCTGCGCGCCGCTAAAGGCCTTCTGCCGATCGCGCGTCACCGCGACGGTCAGCGTCAGTTTTTGGAACAGCTCGTTGAACGCGTACAGCAGCACCGTGATCGTGGCGCTGCCGTCCTGCGTACCGGTGGCCAGCAACGGCTCGACGGTGAAACTGACGCGGTTCTTTGATGGCGTGGCGGCGGCGGGTACGTACAGTGTCGCATCGCTGCGGCTGTAGAGCGCGAACTGCTGCTCTTCGACGGCGATCTCGACCAGGATTTCGAAGACTTCGATCTGTTGCTCGCGCGCTTTTGCCGCCAACCCGGCGACGCCGCCCGAGGTGATCAGCGCCGAGGCGCGCTTGAGATCGACATCGAATTTGACTTCGTAGGTCTGGCCCACCAGCAACGGCTGGTCGGTACCCAGCGTCAGCCATTCGGGCTCGGCATCGGGTGCGCTGCGCGTGTAGCCCTCGATCCAGCCATTGATCACGCGCTTGTCTTCAGTGGGCGGCGGCGGTGCATCACCAAGCAGCATCGATTCGGGCTCGCTGCCTCGCATCGCGTCGCGCTCGTCTTCGTCATCGCTGATGCCCAGCACTGCGCTGCCCGTGGATCGCGCAAACGGGTCATCGCCGAGGCTGGCGGCCGCGAGCCGCTCGACGACCAGGATACCCACTGCCGCGCCGCCCGCCGTGATCACCAGCCGCTGGCCGGGGTGCGCGTCGCGCGCGCGCTTGGCATCGTCCTGCGTATGCGTGTCGCGGTCGAGCCCGGCCACCGGCGCGAGCAGTTGGATAAGATCGCGCGCGGTCAGGCCCTTTGGCCCGCGGATCGTCAGCGCGTCCAGATCGCGCCCAGTGAGCAGATCGGGCACATTGGCGAGCGCGAGCGCGCGCAGATCGGTATTGACGATCGCCGCAATCATCTCGATCTCGAACCAGCGCGCCAGCAGAAACTGGCCGTCCGGGCGCGGCACCACCACGTAGCTGTAGGCGCGCTGCGTGCGGTCACGCGTCGTCTGGCCGGTGCCGCTGGTAACGACATCAGCGGGGAGTTTTGCGAGCGCTTCGCCCACTGTCGTGCCAGCGGGTAGGAGCAGCAAATCGCTCCGAAATTCGCGTACGGGCATCGCTCTCTCTCCTTTGTCTGTCCAAAACTGTTAGGCGCGAAAGCGCTCGATCGGCAGCTCGCGCAGGCCACCCGCCGCGCGTGGGGCGATATCACCCCAGCGCACCACCGCATCAGCCGGGATATCGCGTTGCTGACGTAGCTGCTTCACCAGGTTGTCGAGCGCCTGATATTGCGCACCGGTCGCGCCGGGGGCGGTGCGTTCGAGCGCGATACCAATGCTGATGCGGTTGATATTGCGTCGTTTGCCGCGCCACTCGGCCATGCCCGCGTGCAGCGCGGCCAGATCGTCGTCGAGCAGTTGCAGCATCTGGCCCTCGGCGGTGATGTAATAATGCGTCATGCGGCGCGCGCCCGGTGTGGCCATCCGCTGGAGCGCGGTGCCGGCGGGGCCGGGGTCTTCGTGCAGCACAATCAGCACAACCTTGCTGCCGCTGCGCCCGCTCCAGGCGGTGGGAAACAGACCGGGCACGCGGTAGAGCGTGAGTGCGTCCGGGTCAAATCCTTGCTGAAAATCGGCATCTTCGCCGAGCAGCGCGCCAATATCCTGCGGCTCGTCATCGCCACTGAGCAGCGCCGATCCCGTCCCGAGCAGTTCGCTCAGGCGTAGCACCTTGCTCCACTGCTGATCAATATTGTAGAGCGTATCGCCGGCGTAGACCTGAAAATTGTAGTTATGCGCGCCGACGGTCACCGGCTGTGCTGCACCAAGCGGTGCGCCGAGCTTGAAGGTGCGCGCGAGTTGATGGAACGCCCACTCGGGCTTGTACTCCTGGCTCGCCGCTTTGTAAGTCTCAGCCAGCAGGGCATCGCGCAGCTTCACCTGCGGCGGGTCTGTCGCGCCGGTCAGTGCGCTGACGCGGTGGATATTTTGCCACTCGGTGCCCGGATTATAGATCGTATCGCCGGCAAACACCTGATAGCTATACTGCTTGCCATCAACGTTCAGCACCTTGCTTGGCGCGAGCGGCGGGCCAAGGTTACTATCCTTGACGGCATACTGATGGAAGGCCCAATCTGGCCGAAACGCCGCGCCGCCGGTCTGATACGTCGCATCGAGCAGCGCACGTTCGAGCGAGCCATCGGCGGGAACCCTGCCGCCCAGCTTACCCGCGAGTTGCTGCACATCGCCCCAGTCTGGCACTTCGTTAAACAACGTATCGCGCGTAAACGGCTGGTAAGCATACTGTTTGCCGCCGTGGCTGACGCGCGCACTTTTGGCGAGCGGAAAACCAATTTTGTGCTTGAGCGCATAATTGTGAAACGCCCAGCTGCTGTTGTAGCCCTCGGCGCGGCGCACATAACTCTGATCCATCAGCGCCTCGAGCACCTCGTCCTGCTCGGGCGTCGGCATGCCGATCGGGCCGGGCGCGGGCGCGGGCGGTGGTGCCGCGCTCGCCATGTAGGCCTGCAGCTCCGCGACAACCCAGGGGGTCGTGATCGCCCAGCCGGGGCAGCTCTTGGGGCTGTACTCGCGGTGGAATTTGATCAGCGCTGCCGGTGCGATGCCGAGCTTGCGCGAGATGCCCGCCATCACAGCCTTGCTCTGCTCCCAGACGTTGCTTGTCGGCAGCGCGCGGTCGTAATCGCCGACCATCTCGACGCCAATCGAATACCAGCCCTGGCCGTGACTGCCGTTGCCCACCCCCGCGTGGATCCCAATCTGGCTGATCGGGGTAAACAGCCAGATACCATCGGGCGCGACATAAATATGTGGTGCTGCGTACCAGCCTTTGCCCGCATAGAATTTTTGCATGCCCTGCATCGAGCGCAACCCACCCCATTGCTGGAGATTGGGCTTCCAGGTATGGTGCAGCACCACGTGTTTGACGGGCAACGAACCAAACTGATAGTTGGCGATGTACTCATTCCACTGGGCAATCGTGAGCGCTTTGCCGATCATCGGTGGGGAACCAGCGGTGGCGAAATCCTGCGACACAGAGACCTCCCAGCTACTACAGTGTGTGGGTGCGGCGTAGCCGCCTCAGCGCGACTCTAGCACGGGAGATCGTGGCGCGTCAAGCCGGGGACAATTGAGCATGAAGGATTGAAAATGAAAAATAACGTCATCCTGAGGCGCGCACGCCGAAAGATCCCTGCCGAGCAATGGCCAAGATTGATCACGATGGCGCGTTCAAGATGTTGCTCACCGCATTCTTCGCCGAGTTTCTTGAGCTGTTCGCACCCGCGCTCGCTGCGCAACTTGACTCAAACGATCTCACGTTTCTGGCGACCGAGTCGTTTGTCGATCTGATCGACCCCGACCGACGCACGGCAGATATGGTCATCCAGACTCGATTGCGCAGCAGGCGTGCGACGATCCTGATCCACCTGGAGCATCAGGCGCAGCACGACCCCACCCTGGCACAGCGCATGTTCCGTTACTTTGCGCGGTTCCACGACCGGTACGACCTGCCGATCTACCCAATCGCGCTCTGCTCGTATCCACGCCCGCGCAGCGACACGCCAGCGGTCTACACCGTCACGGTTGAGCCGCTGGAGGTGCTCATGTTCAATTTCCAAGTGGCACAATTGAACCAGTTGCGCTGGCGGGAGTTCCACGATGCACGACCATTTTCTCGAAGGGCCAACGATAAAGTACTTTAGTGAGGAGCCAGGCAGAACCCACCCGTACCGACTGAGCTGGCGACGCGACATTGGTAGCAGCGAACACACGATACCTACGAAGATGATTGATCCACTGGGACGCGTTGTGGGGATCTACCGACCGCTGACGTAGCAGTGCTACGCGGTTCGATATCCATATGCGCCCCATATGGCGATGCAGAAAATGTTTGCTCCTCTCTCTACGTTGAAGAGGGGCCGAGGGTGAGGTCGATCGGACAGCGGTCGGGGAAAGATTGGTTC
>JAYUYF010000733.1:0-2696 GCA_043752605.1 Roseiflexaceae bacterium | reverse complement strand
AGGTCACAAAGACCGGGACGACAACCAAACTTGCTTCGACGCAGGGGCACTTCTCGATGGAAGGCCGTGAGCACGATATCATGCGCCACGGCACGCTCGAAGAGTTCAAGACCAACGAAGATTTTGTCCACGAAAAGGATCACAAAATCATCTCGTTGTTCCCCGAGTACAAATACAACGGCTACAAGTGGGGGATGTCGATCAACTCGACGGTCTGCAACGGTTGTAATGCCTGTATCGTCGCCTGTCAGGCCGAGAACAATATTCCGATCGTCGGCAAGGCCGAAATTCTCGCTGGCCGCGAGATGCACTGGCTGCGGATCGACCAGTACTACGAGGGTGATCTCGATGATCCGACGGTTTACAACGTCGTGATGCTTTGCCAGCAGTGCGAGAACGCCCCGTGCGAGATCGTCTGCCCGGTGGCGGCTACCGTCCACGACAACGAAGGCCTGAATAATATGGTCTACAATCGCTGCGTGGGCACCAAGTATTGCTCGAACAACTGCCCGTACAAAGTGC
Source organism: Roseiflexaceae bacterium (assembly GCA_043752605.1). Classification (GTDB taxonomy): domain Bacteria; phylum Chloroflexota; class Chloroflexia; order Chloroflexales; family Roseiflexaceae; genus JAYUYF01. The sequence continues at coordinate 2,174 of JAYUYF010000733.1, read as the reverse complement.
GGCGCTTCAACTTCTTTCAATACGCCGACCAGACGACCCCGTCGCTCAAGTTGCAGCGCAATCCTGAGGTCACGGTGCGTGTAAAGGGCGTGATGGAGAAGTGTACCTTCTGCGTCCAGCGCATCAGTACCGCCCGGATCGACTCTGAGCGCGAAAATCGCACGCTTGCCGATGGTGAAGTGCAGACCGCCTGCCAGCAGGCCTGCCCGACGCAGGCGATCGTGTTTGGCGACCTGAATAACCCGAACGCGCAGGTTGTGGCGCGCGCAGCCGATCCCCTCACGTTTAGCTCGCTCGAAGTGCTAAATACAGCACCGCGTGTCACGTATATGGCGAAGATGACGAACCCCAACCCCGAGCTCGGCGAGCACGGCAGCGGTCACTCGGCGTAAGGAGTAACGCATGCAAGCGCAACGTATCAAACCGCCGGTGATCGAGACCACCGACGCGCTTCTGGGGCCAAATCAGACCTACGAAGGTGTGACGGCCAAGATTACCGATATCGTGCTGACCGCGCCACGCAAGACGCCGTGGGGCTGGCCAGTCGGGTTTGTTGCGGCAGGTATGTTCCTGCTGCTCTATCTGTTCTCGCTGGCCACGCTGTTTGTACGCGGCGTCGGTATCTGGGGTATCAATATTCCGGTCGCCTGGGGCTTTGATATCATCAACTTTGTGTGGTGGATCGGTATCGGCCACGCAGGTACGCTGATCTCGGCCGTGCTCTTGCTCTTCCGGCAAGACTGGCGCACGAGTATCAATCGCGCGGCCGAGGCGATGACGATCTTCGCGGTGGCGTGTGCGGGTATCTACCCGCTGGTGCATACGGGTCGCCCATGGCTGGATTACTGGTTCCTGCCGTACCCGGCCACGACCGGTATGTGGCCGCAGTTTCGTAGCCCGCTCGAATGGGATGTGTTTGCGATCTCGACCTACGCGACGATCTCGACTCTGTTCTGGTTTGTCGGGCTGATCCCCGATATGGCAGTGCTGCGCGATCGTGCTACTCACATCTGGGTCAAGCGCTTCTACGGTGCGCTCTCGCTCGGCTGGCGTGGCGCAGCGCGGCACTGGAACCGCTATGAGACGGCATCGCTGATCCTGGCCGGGCTCTCGACGCCGCTGGTGCTCTCGGTACACTCGATCATCAGCTTCGACTTTGCGGTCTCGCAGTTGCCCGGTTGGCATGTGACGGTCTTCCCGCCGTATTTTGTGGCGGGCGCGGTCTACTGCGGTTTTGCGATGGTGATCAATCTACTGGTGCCGATCCGGCGCTGGTTTGGCCTGCACGATCTGATCACGATGAAGCATTTTGACCTGATGGGTCAGGTCATGCTCGCGAGCGGTCTGGTCGTCGCTTACGGGTATGTCAGTGAGATGTTTTTCGCGTGGTACAGTGGCACGATCTACGAGCAATTCCTGATCGTCAACCGCACCGTCGGGCCATATGCCTGGAGCTACTGGGCGCTGATTATTCTGAATATCGCGATCCCGCAGTTGCTCTGGTTCCCGCGTGTGCGCCAGAACATCCCATTGCTGTTCTTTATCTCGATCTGTGTCAACATCGGGATGTGGTTCGAGCGCTGGGTGATTGTGGTGCTCAGTCTGCACCGCGATTTTCTGCCCTCGTCGTGGGGTATGTACACGCCCTCGTTCTGGGACTGGAGCACCTATATTGGCTCGTTCGGGTTGTTCTTCGTGCTGTTCTTCCTGTTTATCCGGTTGCTACCCGTGATCTCGGTCTTCGAGGTGCGTGACCTGATCCACAAGACCAAGCACGCCAAAGCCGCCTCGACGACCGATCACGTGTAATGCAGGAGAGTGACGATGTTTAATCGTGCAGCAAAGCGCCGCGTCGAGGTGCCCGCAGTGGCGGCCGAGAAGGTGCTCTACGGTCTGATGGCCGAATTTGATGATGCAGACGAGTTGCTGGCCGCAGCGACCAAAACGCGCGACGCGGGCTATAAGAAGATCGAGGCCTACAGCCCGATCCCGATCCACGGCCTCGATGAGGCGGTGGGTTATAAAGGGACGCGGCTGCCGTGGCTGATCTTTCTGGCCGGCGTGTTTGGTGCCACGTTTACGTTCCTGTTTCAGACCTGGGTCAATATGAGCGCCTACCCGATCAACGTCGGTGGGCGGCCGCTCTTTAGTTGGCAGGGCTTTGTGCCGGTCAC
>JAYUYF010000732.1:0-6783 GCA_043752605.1 Roseiflexaceae bacterium | reverse complement strand
CCATCGCCGACCCGAGGATCGCGGCCGGCCACTCGAAGATCCCGTGCGGCAGGATATAGCTCAGCAGAAACTGCGTCGGGCTGAGTGGCCCCATCGTCGCATACGTGCCACCCAGATCCACCAGACCGGCGGCGATATAGCTCGGGCCACCAAACGCGAAGAACGGCACCAGCAGCGAGAACAGCCCAAAACTGAAGGTCGACAGAAACCCCGAGATCAGGATCTGGATCGCATTACGCATACCGACGAACACACCAAACAGCGGATCGGAGCCGGGGATGACACCGACCGCCGCCGCATTCAGGCCGACACGGTCGTAGAAGATGCTCAACTCTGGCCCGGCGACGATCCCCATCACCGCAGCAAACAGCGCGATACAAATCGGCAGACGATATTCGCGCAGGATGGCGGGGAATTCACGAGTGTAAAATCTTTTGAGTGAGAAACGCTCGCTGGCGTAGCTATCCGGCGGTGTGCCGGCCGGGCGGTAGGCGCGTACAAAGGTGGTGAAGGTAGCCCACAGCCGCCGCAAATTGAGTTGCTCGTGCTCACGCGAGAGGATTTCCTCGCGGTTGAAGGTCTGCAAGCCGGTGCGTACCAGCGCCGCCGCGATCACGACCATCAGCAGCGCGATGATCCGCATCATGTCCCAGCGCGTGCCGATCACCAGCAGCGATTCGAGTTGTACCACCGCAGCGGTGGGCAGCAACACAAAGCTCGCCAGCAGGTTGGCGGCTTTGATGCTCGACGTATGACTGGAGATAATCACCGCACCCGCGACCATCACCAGGCTCTTGGTGACGATCAAGATCACGACCAGCAGGAAGTATTCGAGCGTCAGGCCCCGTTCGAATAAGACTGGGGCGCGTACGGCGAGCGAAACCGCGAAGATGATCATGGCGAGCAACGAGGAGACCAGCGGCGCGGCGAGTGCCGCCAGCAACTTGCCGATATACAACGTGTTGTCCGAGATCGGCATCGAGAGCAGCGCTTCGAGACTGTTGCGCTCACGCTCGCCCACAAATGATTCGAGCGCCGCGATCAGCGAAAATGAGGCGGGAATAAAGCCGACGAGCAGCATCGCAAATGGCACCAGCCGCTCGATCGTCCCCGGATCACCGATCACCTCGACCGCGATCGCCGCAGCGAAGATCAGTACCTGCGGCAAGAAGAAGATCAGGATGAAGATCGGCACCAGGATGCGCCAATCGGTGAAGGTATCGTTGAGTTCGCGCCGTGTGATGGTGCGGATGGCCTGCACATTGAGCATCGGTTTCCTCATTCGCGCGATGGTTTGCCACACTTACGGGATTGTGCACCACAAAGGCACAAAGGACACAAAGTATCTCACGTACACAAACTCAATCTGCCGCGATCTATGGCTACGAGATCAGGCAATTGCCGCAACATCGGCCGTGGTCGCGATTTCGGGCGCACTCCATTCGCCGCGATCCACTTCGCTGCCCGTGATGATCTGCAAATACACCGCCTCGAGGCTGCGCGGCACTTCGGTGAGCGCCATAACCTGCACGCCCGCGCTCGCGAGACGCGCCAGCAACACCGGGTTGCGCTCAGCCGCATCGGCGCAGCGGAATCGCACGCGCGTATCACTGGCATCGTCGATCGCGGCGAGATCGGCGATGATCGCGCTGGCGGCGGGGTGCGGCTGGCTCAACTGCACATCCCACTGCGGCGCGCCCATGAAGCGTTGCGAGAGCTGCGCGAAGGTACCCTCGGCGAGCACATGGCCACTGCGGATGATCACGATTCGGTCGGCCAGATCTTCGGCTTCCATCAGATTGTGGGTCGTGAGCAGGATCGTGCGGCGTGCGGCGCGCAACTCGAGCATGGCATCGCGCACCGTGCGCGCGCTGTGCGGATCCATCGCGGTCGTCGGCTCATCGAGATACAGCACCGGCGGGTCGTGCAACAGCGCGCGGATGAGCGAAACCTTTTGCTTCATGCCTTTGGAGTAGCTATCAAGCCGTTTCTCACGCGCGTCCCACAGCCCAAACTGCTTGAGCAACAGTTCACCACGGCGCGTGCTCTCGATGGCGGTCATGCTCTGGAGCGCGCCAAAAAACTGGAGGTATTCGATCGGGCGCATGCGGGTGTAGAGGCCGGGAAATTCAGTGAGCAGCCCGACCTTGCGCCGCACCGCCTCGGGCTCGGTCTCGACATCGTGGCCGCTGATGCGTGCGCTGCCCGAGCTGGGTTTGAGGATCGCGCTCAGCATCCGCACGGTCGTGGTCTTGCCCGCGCCGTTGGCTCCCAGTAATGCCACCACTTCGCCCGAATCGACGTGCAGGTTCAGACCACGCACCGCGTGAAACGTCCCGAAAATCTTGTGCAGGTCGTACGCTTCAATCATGCGTTGCTCCGCTCGCCGGATATCGTGCCACACGCATGATACCCGGCGGCGGCACAAAGAGATTGATCATATCGGATCAGTTGGATGATCGTTGCGCAATATCTGGCTGGTCACCAGCAGCGCGGTGGATGGGAACCCGCGTCTCGGCGCGTGTGTATGGTATCATGCGACCAATAGCAGGAGGTAGCTGATGACCGTTCACGAGATGCTTGAGCAAGCCAAAACGCTTAGTGCACACGACCGCAAGCACCTGGCGATACTGTTGATCGATACGCTGGATATTGCACAAACAAACCCACCAGAAACAGAACCTGAACACTGGGGGAAGTCGCTAAACCAGCTACTTGATACGCTCGACATGAGCGATTGGCAGAACATGACCATTGATGATAGCGTGGCGTGGGTCGAATCGATCCGCAATCAAGAAGCTGCGCGGTTGAGCGACTACTGGCAGGGCATCAAATGAGCGTCGGTATTGCGGATACTACAGTAATGCTCCATCTCTTTCGCAAACATGCGCCTGCGAGACAGTGGCTCGACCGAGAACTGAGAACTTGGAGAGACGTGTAGTTCTCGGTTCTCAGTTCTCGGTTCTCGGCGCTTAATCGAACAGATTGCCGATATTGATCGCGCCGCCGCCGCTGCTGCCACTGCTCGGCAGGTACTGCCCGATCGAGCGCGCCAGCGTCAGCATTGGCATGGTCTGCAACCAGATGCGGCCCGGGCCACGCAGCGTGGTGAGGAACAGGCCCTCGCCGCCGAGCAACACGTTCTTGAAGCCCTTCATGACCTCGATATCGTACTCGACCGTCGGCTCGTACATGGCAACGTGGCCGGTATCGACGCGCAGCATCTCGCCGGGTTGCAACGTATACTCGACGATCTCACCATCGAGCGAAACAAATGCGATCCCCGGACCGGTCAGCTTCTGCATGATAAAACCTTCGCCGCCAAAGAAGCCCGCGCCGATCTTTTTGCGAAAGTGAATCTCGAGACCGACGGTCTTCTCGGCGCACAGAAACGCCTGTTTCTGAACAATCATTTCCTGGCCAGGACCAAGCGCGACCGGCACGATCTTGCCCGGGAAATCCGACGCAAACGCGATGCTCCCCTTGCCACCCTGGCTGGTGAATTCGTTGAGAAACAGCGACTCGCCGCTGATCGCGCGCTTGAATATGCCGCCAATGCCACCGCCGCGACCGGTCGTGTTCATGACGATCGACTGGCTCATCCAGGCCATACCACCACCCTCGGAGTAGATCGTCTCGCCCGGGTCGAGCTCGAGTACCACCACCTGCATGACGGTGCCGAGGATCTTGTACTCCATGCCAGTTGTGCCGCGGCCCTGCGCGCTCACCGGCGTCTCGGGCAGATCGAGCCGCGCGCCCAGTTGCGGCGTGCCCATTGGTGGTTGTGCCACAGCGGGTGTGCCGCAATTTGCACAGAAGGCTGTGCCAGGCGCGAGCGGTGCGTCACACTTTGTACAACGGTTCATGCATTGTTCTCCTCATACATGTGGCGCACGATTCCGCGCGCCGGTCTTCATACGATATACGCGAGCAGCCTCGGTCAGGTTTGCGGCTAGCCAAACCGCAGCAACGGCCGTGGCACGCCACCCCACGGCCACGGAATACCGAGCAACAGTACCACCAGTGCCAGCGAGAAGGCGATCGCCGCCACCCGATGACTACGCGGCGCAGGGGCAGCACGGCGCGCCATCGAGAAGCCGGCGTGCGCCAGGCCGACCGCGATGATCATCGTCACCATATGCTCGACGCCCCAGAAGCGCAACGTACGATCGCGCATCGCTGCGCCCATGTTGGCAAATGCTGCCTGCGCAGCCGGGCTCAAAAAGCCATAGAGCAGCAATCCGAGCACCAGCTGGAGCGACATGGTATGGACAAAAAACGTCGCCCAGCGCTTGTCGGCGGCGTTCCACTCGCGCTGCGCCTGCCAGCCTGTGAACGCACGGTACAGCGCGACGGCCGCAAAAGCCAGCACCGCCCATCGTGCCCACGAATGTAGGAGCAACACCGGTTGATACATCAGAATCCCTACCTTCAATCCATTTGCATTATCATCGTAGCTTCGCAGCATACTGCGCGGGCGATGCGGGTCGTGTGAACAATGCCCATCTACCACCCTGATCCTACTCGCAAGCGTGGGTGCATGTCAAGGGATGCGCGCGTATTTAGATCATGTGCATAAATTGCGGCGCAAAGGTTTGGATCGTTTTTTGCCATATTTTGCACATTGTACACACCATGTAGCGGTATAGTATACCGTGTATAGGATGTGCCGCGTGCATAGATAGGGAAGTTAGACAGTTATGACAACATCAAGCCTACTGCGCGAATTTCTCGAGATCCCCTACGATCAGCTTGAAGAGCTGAATCTCGAAGCAAAGGCCGAGCGCGCCGCGCGCAAGCCCGCGCACGAGATCGAAGAGAAGCGCATGCGCTACCTGACGGATACCAAGGGCATCAAAGCGGTCACGCTCTGCTTCTCAGATCTTGAAGGTCGGCTGCACATGCTCGATTACGACAAGAAATTTCTGCTCAAATCGGCAGATAATCTGACGTTCGATGGCTCGTCGATCCGCGGCTTCACCGCGCAGGCCGAGTCGGATCTGCGGCTGGCACCCGATTGGGCCGCATTCTACTGGCTACCGTCGGATGTCTTTGGCCCGGGCAAGGTACTGATCTTTGGCGATGTGATCGACAAAGACGGCTCGCCGTACGCCGCCGACATGCGCGCGCGCCTGAAGTCCTGGACCAGCGAACTGTACACGACCAGCGGGCTGACCTGCAACGCGGCCAACGAAATCGAGGGCTTCCTGTTCAAAGGGCGTAACGCCGAGCAGAATTATTATCTGAACCGCCAGTTCGAATTTGCCAGCCAGGGTGGCTACTACCACTCGCTGCCGGGTGACTCGCTGCGCAACTTTATGGACCTGGCCGCCGAGGTGCAGCGCGCGATGGGCTTTGCCAACGAGAAAGACCACCCCGAGGTTGCACCATCGCAGTTCGAGATGAACTACTCATACACCGAGGCCAGCATCGCCGCCGACCAGATCGCACTGTACAAGTTGCTGTCGCGCCAGGTCGCGCAGCGGCTCGACATGACCGCCAGCTTCCTGCCGAAGCCGGTGACAGGCGTGAACGGCAACGGCATGCACACCAACCTGTCGGTCTCGCAGGACGGCAAAAATGTCTTCTATGCGAAAGACGGCGAAGAGGGCCTTTCGCCGATGGCCTGGCAGTTTATCGATCGGATCCTGACGAGCGCCAACGATATTTGTTTAATCCTCAACGCTTCGGTGAACGCCTACCGGCGGCTCGACCCGCATTTCGAGGCACCCAACGAGATCAAGGCCTCGCCGGTCGATCGTGGCTCGATGGTACGCATCCCGATCGGCAACGAGAAATCAGCGCGCGTCGAGGTTCGCTCGGTCGCGCCGGATGCCAACCCGTACATGACGCTCTTCACGCTGCTGAAGACCGGCCTCGAGGGGCCGCTCAGCGAGGGCATCCGCAGCCGCGAGTCGTTCCTGCCGGATAATGTCCTGACCGCGATCGCCAACTTTACCGCCAGCGAATATAGCGCATCGCTGCTTGGCGAAGATGTGCGCAACCGCTACGCCGAGCTCAAGCAGGGTTCGGCCGATCGCTGCGCGGCCAAGCTCGGCTCGATGATCAAAAACGCCGAGATCCAGTATCACCACGAGGTCTATAATCAGTTCCTCTGGACGATGTTCTAGGAAACACCCACCCCGCCGCTGCGGCGGCACCCCTCTCCGACGCGGAGAGGGGTTAGGGGCGGAGTGAATCGTACGGACGCAGCATGCTGCGTCCGTACGATTCATTGCCGACCCCGCCCCCCACCACGCGGTGCTATAATCCACGTATGTCATTTGCAACCTACAACCAGCGCCCGATCGAACTGGCACCCTCGATCCTGGCCGCCGATTTTGCCGACCTGGGTGCCCAATGTCGTGCCGCGATCGCCGCCGGTGCCGGTGCCTTGCACATCGATGTGATGGACGGCGCATTTGTGCCAAATATCTCGATCGGGCTGCCGGTGGTGGCCAGCCTGCGCCAGGCGTTGCCCGCTGCACTGCTCGATTGCCACCTGATGGTGGCGCAACCCGAACGCTTTGTGCCCGATTTTGTGGCCGCCGGTGCCTCGCGGATCACCGTACACGCCGAGGCGACGCTGCATCTGCACCGCGCGCTGCGCCAGATCCGCGATCTGGGGCTGCCGGCGGGGGTGGCGCTCAACCCGGCCACACCGCTGGCGAGTATCGAGGATCTGATCGGTGAGTTCGACCTGTTGTTGATCATGAGTGTCAACCCGGGATTTGGTGGCCAGCGCTACATCGCACACGCGACGGACAAACTCGCGCGCGCACG
>JAYUYF010000731.1:0-2702 GCA_043752605.1 Roseiflexaceae bacterium | reverse complement strand
AGCTGCGCGACAAACTGTTCGTGGTACGGTTCACGGCGCACACCGAAGTGCTGCTGCAATGCATCGGCGATAGCAGCGACCTGCGCGGCACGTGCAGGATCATCGGTTGCGGCGGCGAGCCCGTGGCCGCACTGCGCCACGCCGGTGAGGTTGTAATACGCGGCCGACAGCTCAAGCCCACGAGCAAACTGCGCAACCGCTTCGCTGCGATCAGCATGTTTCAGCGCAATATACCCGAGATTGCGCCGCGCAAGAAACGCGAACATGTGGATACCTGTCGCGGCGCAGATCGCGAGCGCTTCGTCTGCGCGGCTGGCAGCCTGCGCAACATCGCCCGTCAGCAGCGCCAGCGACGACTGACCCACGTAGACTTCGCTCAGCACTTCGCGATCCTGATACGCCACGGCGTACTGTTCCGCATCCGCATACTGCTGTGCAGCCACCGTCAGGTCACTCCGTAGCACGGCTGCATCGGCGCGACACGGCAGATTGCGCAACACGCGGATCGAGCGCCCGGCCACCAGTTCGATCTGCGCCGCTGCCGCAAACCATGTATCGGCCTCAGCATAATTGCCCGCTTCCAGTTCGCAATGGCCAAGTTGCTGGTCGGCGAGCGTCAGTACCACCTGATCTTCGGCACGCAGCGCCAGCGCGCGGCTGCGCTCGAGCAGCGTCCGCACGTATGCGTGATTGCCTGGATAGCGCGCCATCATCGCCAGGCGAGCGAGCACCCGCGCCTGACCGCTCAGATCACCAAGCGTCTCCGCCACCTGCAAACTGCGCACAAAGAGCGCGCGCGCCATGGTTGCATTCGCGATCGATGTATGCTGCGATGCGAGGAAGCCAACCGCCTGGAGCGTGCGCCAGCGGAGATCGGGTGGTAGCGTAGTTGCGGCATCGCTCAAGAGCAGATCCTCGACCCAGTGCCGCTCGGCGAGATACCCGCGCGTATGCCAGTAGCCCACCAGCGTGCTGATGATCCGCGCCGCGACGACGCCACCGTCGTTGACCCGCGACCAGGCCATTGCCGCGCGCAGGTTTTCGATCTCATCATCGATCCGTTGGTAGGTCTCGCGCTCGATGCCACATGCGATCTGTTGTTCGGCGTGCGTGGCAAAATCAGCCATGAACACCGCGTGCGCGGCACGTGTGGTGGCGCAGCGTTCGCCGCCCCTGCCGGGCTCATCGCCGCCGGTGCCGTAGTGGCCTCAGCTGGCGAATCCGGGCTCGAAGCCGTGCAGTACTGCGCACAGTGCGGCCACCAGATGGCGGCCAGCTACACATTCTGCGCCCGGTGCGGGCATCGGATGATGGCCTAGCAGCGCGCCAGGGGCGGACACCTTCTGCGCAGACTGTGGCCACCGGCAGGTGTAGGATGAGAACCTGGAGGGACGCGGCAGGGACGCAGCATGCTGCGTCCCTGCCGCGCGTTGAGCAGCGCGCTGGCGTCGAGCGTGAATCCGCTGAGCAGCGCTGATGTCGCGGTCTCGCCCGGCCGAAAGACGCCGTGCGTGGTGTAGGCTGCACCAGCGAGCGCGAGAACCGTGATCGTCGCATCGAGCGGGTTGACGATCCAGTATTAGCCGATCCCGGCAGCAGCGTAATCGGCAACTTTGTCGACCGTATCGCGCTCGGGGTCATCCGGGCTGACGATCTCGGCGACCAGGTCAGCACCACGCCAGTAGCGCTCCTGCCGCCGTGGATCATTTGCATCGCGCAGCAGGAGCAGATCCGGCTCGCGAAATCGCCCGGCGGACACTTCGAGACGTAGCGCAGCAAATAAGACTTTGCCACCACGCGGCACAATATACTCGCGCAACGCCAGAAACAGATACTCGAGCAGGGTCTGATGGCGGTCGGTTGGCAGCGGTAGCATCTCGATCGTGTTATCAACGAATTCAACCAGCCGCGATGTTGCGTCGGTGATCGCCAGATACTGCTCGACCGTCCACAGGCCACGCAGCGGCGCAAGGTCGATCGCTGCCTGATCGACCTCGCGCACCAGTTCAATCCGTGCTTCGCGTAGCTGCCGTGCCATCGCCGCCGCCCTACGCGTACCCCATCGCACTCGCGAAGTGTGCGGCTGTGCCGTTGAAGTAGACATGCACGACCTGGTTGTGCGTGATCCGGTTCACGGCATCGAAGACTTCGTCTTCGTCGGTGCTATGCACCACCAGCATCGCGCGCTCGGGGTGATACTCATCCTCGCCGGGCGGGATGACAAACGCCAGCCATTCGCCGGGGTAGCGCGCTTCAACGAGCGACACCAGTTCGACGCGGCCCTTGTCTTCGATACCGGTGTACGGGCAGCCACAATCACAATTGCTCCCACAATTGCCGTCGTGCGTGCCACAACTGGTGCTGGCGCCACCGTGCTCGGCGGTGGTCAGTGGAATCATAACTGGCATGGAAACCCCCTCACCCCGCGTCCCCCTCTCCCACACGGGGAGAGGGGGTGCAAGGAGCGACAGACCCGCATCCCTGGCCCCTCTCCCGCTCTGGGAGAGGGGTGTCGCGCAGCGACGGGGTGAGGGCTACATATGGATCGGCGCACCCGTCGCCGCTGCGTGCGCCGCCTCGCCGATCGCCTCATAGAGCGTCGGGTGCGCGTGGATCGTCCGCATCAGCGATTCGGCGGTGGCCTCGTGCGAGAGCGCCAGCGCGCCCTCGGCGATCAGCTCGGTGGCGCGTGGCCCGATGAT
>JAYUYF010000730.1:0-6795 GCA_043752605.1 Roseiflexaceae bacterium | reverse complement strand
CGGTCGCAATTGACCCGGCCGGCTATGCGCGCGTCGTCGCCGAGATCCGGCGCGGGCTGGAGCTGGTGACCGCGCGTGCGACACAACTGAGCACGACGCCCGGCTGGGTGGGGCTGGTGTGTGATAACGAGGCGATGGCGCTCTGGCTCTTGCGCGCGATTGTGGTCGAGAATATCACGGTGCGGCGCGAAGATGCCGTGCTGTATCTGCCCGCTGGCCCGGCGTACCGGCTGGAGCGCGAAATCAAGAGCATCGTCACGGTTGTGGCCAAGACCGCCCACTACTGGACGGAGCACGCGCGTAGTATGGCCACGACGTAGGCTCACTTGCGCGCGGATTGTCGAACGTCTCAGCCTGGCCGCAACCAGCGCTGCCGGTAGTCATGCACGTACGCATGCAGGGTGTACGGCGGGTGTCCCAGCAACCGCGCCAGCGTGTCGTCCACCGCAGCGGCCTGGCCAGCCCGCAGCCCTGCGTGCAGGATCGTCTGTACCAGGATCTGCATCGGCGGCAGGCCGCGCCGCCCAAGATGCGCTGCGTAGGCCGGAATACTCGCCGCCTGATAGCGAATTGGCCGCGCGAGTTCGGCGGTGAGGATCTGTGCGACCTCGGCAAACGTATGCGCCGTCTGGCCGGTCAGATGATACATCTGCTGCCGGTGCGCCGCCGGGTCGATCAGCGCCGCCGCCGCGACCGCAGCAATATCGCGTGTATCGACAAACGCGACCCGGCCTGCACCGGCAGGCAGGAAGATTCGGTCATCCTGGCGAATATCATCGCGGTAGGCGTCGCCGATGTTCTGTGCAAAAAACCCCGGCCTGAGGATCGTCCAGCCGGCCGGCCCGGCGCGCAGATGCTGCTCGACCGCGTGATGCGGCACGACCGGATTATCTGCCGCTCCCGCCACCGAGACAAACACGACCTGCGCGACACCCTGCGCGCGTGCGACATCGAGGAAGCGGTTGAGTGTCTGCCGGGTGTTGGCGATCGCCGGCGGGCGCAACAAAAACACCGCCGTGCAGCCCGCCACCGCCGGCGCGTAGGTACGCGCATCGCGCAAATCGAGGTGTACCGCCGTAGCAGCAGATGATGCAGGTGGCGTACGTACAGCCGTGCGAAACGCGACCTGCCGCTGCGCGAGCGCGCGCACGACTTCGCTGCCAATATTACCCGATGCGCCGGTGACGAGGATCATGGTCGCTCCTTACTCAGCCAACGTCGCTGATGATTTTTGGCGGCACGGCGGCGCGCAACGCGTTGAGCACCGCGAGCACGTCAATAATCTCCTGGAGGATCGCACCAGCGACCGGGCTGAGCTGGCCGGTCGCGGCAAAGATCATCCCCGCGATACTGAGCGCCATGCCACCGATTGCACTCTGGAGCGCGATCGTCCGCATACGGCGGCTGATGTGCAAGAACTCGTCCACCTTTTTGAGCGAATTATCCATGATGACGACACCCGCCGCCTCGGTCGTTACATCGCTGTTTTGCCCGATCGCCATGCCCACGGTTGCCGCCAGCATGGCGGGTGCATCATTGATGCCATCGCCGACATACAGCGTTTTCGCGTGGGCAGTCTCGCGGCGCACGATCGCCAGCTTCTCCTCCGGGCTCTGCTGCGCGTAGATCTCGCGAATGCCGACCTGCTCGGCGAGATAGCGAACTTCTGATTCGCGGTCGCCCGAGACGATCATGATCCGCTGGAACTGGTGTCGTGGCCCAAGATGATTCACAAATGCGCGGCTATCGGCGCGCGGCGCATCACGAAAGCGCAATGTAGCCGCGTAGCGGCCATCGATCGCAATCACACATTCCAGACCACCCACGACCGGGGGCAGCACGCTGGCGCTCGCGATCTGCTGCGCGATCAGGCTGCTGCGACTGGTGACCAGGATTTGTCGGCCGCCAATTGTGCCATGCAGCCCGTGGCCGGGTGCCTCGCTGACTTCCTCCGCCTGGAGTAATTCCAGCCGGGCGGCGGCGGCAGCGGCCAGAATCGCGCGCGCGAGCGGATGCTTCGAGTAGGCTTCGAGGCTGGCGACCAGCGTGAGCACCTGCTGCTGGTCGAAGCCGGGCGCGATGATCTGCTCGGTCAGTGTCGGTTCGCCAGCGGTCAGCGTGCCGGTCTTATCAAAAATGGCGGTGCGGCACGCGCTGATCTGCTCCAGCACCACCGGGCTTTTGACGATAATCGCCCGGCGCGCGCAGAGCGAGATCGAGCCGATGATCGCCACCGGGATCGCGATCAACAACGGGCACGGCGTGGCGACAACCAGCACCGCCAGGAAGCGCGTCGGCTCGCCGCTGACGACCCACGCGAGCAATGCCAGCCCGACCGCGACCGGTGTATAGATCGCGCCAAGCTGATCCCCCAGCCGCCGCAGTCGTGGCCGCGTCGCCTCAGATTCGCGCATCACACCCATGATCCGGGCATAGCGCGAATCGGCGGCGCGCTGCGTGACGCGGATCGTGAGTGCCGATTCGCCGTTGATCGCGCCCGAGATCACCGTCGAGCCTGCGGTTTTGGTGATGGCAAATGGTTCGCCGGTGAGATACGACTCGTCCATCACGCCGTGGCCGTCGGTCACGACGCCATCGACCGGGCAGATATCGTGCGGGTAGATCACCAGTGTATCACCGACCGCCACCGCGTCCAGCGCGATATCGACGATCGCGGTGCCATCCTTGCGGTGTGCAACCGACGGCAGGCGTTTGGCGAGCGCGGCCAGCACCGAAGACGCGCTGCGGAGCGCGTAGTTCTCCAGCGCCTCACCGCCGGAGAGCATCAGGATGACGATCGTGCCGGCCAGATATTCGCCCAGCAGCAACGCGGTGACAATCGCGATCCCCGCCAGCAGATCGGAGCCAAACTCGCGCTGCCACAGCTTGCGCAGCAGCTCGTAAACCAGCGGAACGCCGCCGATGACAAACGCGGCGAGCAATGGCAACTGTGCGATCTGCGGCGATTGCTGTAGCCCGTAACGCAGCAAGACGTGCAGCAGGATCGCCACGATAGAGAAGATCGCAATGTACAGCGTCCGGCGACGCCAGACAGCGGCGAACGCTGACGCGAACCAGCCACGCGGTGGTTGATGCCGTGATTTTGGTTCCGGCGCGTCCTGCGCTGTGCCGTCTGGCGCAGTGTGGTGTTCGCTCATGGTGTCAGTCTGGCCACGTGTGTCCCCTGTATGGTGCGCGCGTGCGGCTTATGGCTGGCTCGGTGACGGTGTCTCGCGCTGAAACAGCGTACCGGGTGCGCTCGGGACGCCGAGCATCGGCAGCGCCCAGCGATCGAGACCCCAGTGGCCCGCAACGCGCCAGGCCAGCACGATCAGGATCGCCAGCAGCAGCAGGATCGGGTTGGTCGAGATCGTCCCGGCAAACAGGAAGTTAGCATTCATGAATGCGCCAAAGAAGGCCGCGATGCCGGTGAGCAGCCCGAGGATCAGCGCGATGCCGACCAGAATCTCACCAAAGGTGACCATATACGAGAACAGCACGGCATTAGGCAGCGCAAACTGCTGGATGAAGGTTGCATACCAGCCGCTGACATCAGGATGCGCGCCGCTGGTCTTCGCCAGCGCCCCGTTGAGGAAGCCAGTGATCGCCGCACCGGCTTTCTCACCCACCCAGACCCCGGCGGGATTGGTAAGCTTTCCCCAGCCCGCCGTGAGCCATTCAAAGCCGACATACAGCCGGATGAATGTCCACAGCGGTGCGAGGCGCGTGTCGGCGAACAGGAACCGCGCGATCGGCGGCTCGGCGATCTGGCGCGTGGTGGATGCGGTCGGTGTCAAGGTCGTCATGCTCTGTCTCCTCGTGTCTGATCCAAACGCGTCGTTGTATGCAGCATCAACATAGCAGCATTACACCCGATCGGTATGAAGATTGCTCATCAGCCGAAGCGCCGCGGTCTTATGGTGCAAACGCATACACGATGCTGGTGATCTGGCCGCGCCAGTAGGAATGTGGCCCGGCAGGAAACAGCCACGCCACCTCGCCCGCGATCGGGACGCGCATGCCGTCGCGCAGCGCATAGCTGCTGAAGGAGCATTGCCACGGGGTTGGCACACTCACACCGTCGATCAGCGCCCCGCGCGCCTCGGCACGCGCCGAGTCGATCAAGCCCTCCGCGTTGAAGCGGAACAGCAGCGTCACGCTGGTGTCGCCGTCCTGCATCGTTGCGGTGGCCGAACGATCGTCGACCGCCGCCCAGCGCACACCCTGGCTGGGCAAGAGCGCCGTCGGATACCAGGCGGCTTCGGCAAACCAGCGCAGCAACTCGCCGTGTGCGGCGTCTGGCGTGCCCCGCAGATCCGCCACCGATACCAGGCCAAACATGGAGGCGTGCAAGATCCCCTCACCGCCGATGTAGGCATCGTGTACGCGCGCCGACAGGCCGGGCAGCATCACGACGCGCGCCTCCCAGTCGAACCCGGGGCGTTGCGTGATCACGCGCTGGGTTGAGCTGAACGGCTTCCACTGCGCGCTGGCCGTGTCCATATTGAAGGTGCCGGTGTGTGCCACCGTGACGTCGGTGACCATCGGCTGCCCCTCGGTCAGCGCGGCACGAAAATAGCGCTGTACCGGCGCAGGCAGGCCGACCAGTTCATCCGCGCTGTAGGTCTGCGGTGCGACGGGCCGACGAGCCGCTGCGAGTTGCGCATGCAGCTCATCGGTTTCGGCCTGCCAGCGCCGCTCGCCGTAGCGCAGCGCGAGCATACCGCTTGCAATCAAACCGAGGAGGGCCACGAATAGCTTTTTCCACATAGTGTGCATTCTTTCTCGCGAATATGGCAATCCTGGCGGATTTGTCAATACGGTGGGTCGCATAGTTCTTTTGGGGCTGCGCCCCAAACCCCGCGTTGCGCTTCGCGCGTTTACCATGCATGGAGGGATGCTACAGCCACGCCGCAATGCCCGGCGCACCGTGGCTTCCGTGCTTCAGGTGGCGCAGCGCCGATGTTGCTTACCGCAGCACCTGATCGACCGGGCGGCGCAGCGACTGGGGCAGCGCAGCCGCATAGCCAACGCGCATCAGGAGCTGCGGCAACGCCGCGCCGAGCCCGATGGCGCGCTGAAATTGCCCGCGCACGTCGGCGACTTCGATTGGCTGATTGAGGAAGGCCGACGTGATGTTCAACGACGTCAGCGTGAGCGCCAGCCGCTCGTAGACTTGCCCGGCGCGCACCCAGGCGGTCTTGCTATCCGATTCCGAAGCGATCACCACGGCACCGGGCGAGCTGCGCAGCTTTGTGG
The DNA here is from genome assembly GCA_043752605.1 of Roseiflexaceae bacterium. Classification (GTDB taxonomy): domain Bacteria; phylum Chloroflexota; class Chloroflexia; order Chloroflexales; family Roseiflexaceae; genus JAYUYF01. The sequence goes on along the minus strand of JAYUYF010000730.1, from coordinate 1,536 downwards.
CATCGGTATCGGCCTGTTGCTGCGGCTGCGTGCCCGCCACAACTCTTTGTCCCAGCCAGCGTGGCACTGCCGGATTCCCCGAGCCGGGTGCGTACAGGCCATCGCGTGATGCCAGCGCTTCCTTCTTGTTGAAGCGCAGCCACGCGATCAGTTCATCCACAAATGCCGGATCGGCATACTGGCGCAGATTGCCCGTGTTCACATACTCCAGCACCGTCGCCAGCTCGCCCGGGCTCGTCATCACGTGCAGCACGATGCCTGGCTCCAGCGACACGGCTTCCACCTGACTCAGATCGGCCGTTGGAATGGGCTGGCCGTCATAGACCGAGCGGGTGTTCTGACGCCAGGGGATTGCAGCGAACAGTGCACCCGCCTGCGGTGTGTCGGGGGTCAACTCGATGTGGATCACGTCTGCCGCATCAGGGTAGGTCACATCGGCAGCATAGCCCGCAGCACGAGCGGCGACGAGCAGGTTTTCCAGCGCGCAACCCAGGCTGATCCAGAGTTCGCGGTCACCTGGATCGACGACGGGCAGATGGCGCAGATAATCCGGGTAGATATCGATCGCGTGTTCGCTGATCGCAAATGTCCATGGCTGGGTGTTGTGCCCACTCGCTGCCAGCGTCGCATAGCGCACCAGCTCGCGCAGCTGCGCCGGTGCCGTTCCTCCCTGCACAACTGGTGTGCGGATCTGGCTGGCCGACTGGTCGTAATCGAGCCACGGCGGATACTCGAACAACGCATAGCCGCCAGCCGCAGTGACGCCAGCGGCGGCGAGCAGTTTGAACAGATCGCGACGACTCAGACCTGGCTGCGGTGGTGTCGTATCCATAACATTATCCTTTCTGGCACGAACCCACAATGTATGATGTACATGCAGATTAAGATGCGGGTGGCAAATGAGAGTCGATCTATTTCGTGCGCTTGTTCATAATGAGCGATACCACCAGGCCAATCAGAACTCCAATACCAATACCAATACCAATGCCTACCGCAAGATTATTCATCAGCAGGCCAATTGCGGCACCAATGACGATGCCAAGACTGATACCGATGCCAATGGCCTGACCACTATTGTTGATGTTCATGGTGTAACTCCTATGCGTAATGGCGAAAGACAAGGTTCGTATTCATAAGGATGGTCGATGCGCGCCAGTTTCCTGCGTGTCTCGCCACTTAGGGAGACGCGCCCACTCAGACCAGTACTGCCCCACCAGCAACGTCGAGCACAATGCCAGTGATCCACACTGCATCATCGGAGGCGAGAAACAGCGCGGCACGGGCCACATCCTCGGGGGTACCCAATCGCCGGATCGGGTGCGTGTCGACCAGCGTCTGTTGCTGTGCGTCGGGGATGCGTTGTGCATTGCGTTCGGTCAAAATAGTTTCCGGTGCGACGCAGTTCACCCGGATGCCAGCTGGCCCAACCTGGGCGGCGAGATCCTGGGTGAGAATTTGGATGCCTGCCTTGGCAGCGGCGTAGGCAATGGGCGAACCGGGGTGCGGTCGGCGGGCCGCCGCTGATGAGATGGTGAT
>JAYUYF010000729.1:0-2708 GCA_043752605.1 Roseiflexaceae bacterium | reverse complement strand
GGGGAGCGCAATTGTCGACGGGTTCAACCGTTCTGAGATTCGCTGTAGCTACGGAGGACTCCTGTGATCGAAACTGCAACATTTACCCGCCCGCTCCGTGCGCTCCTCGATGAAGCATTTGGCGTCTCCACCGCACCGCACGGCGCATTTCTCGACCGCGGCGAATCGGGGCTGCTCGGCACGATCGCCACGATCGACGCCGCCACCGCCATCCGCAGCAGTGCGGGCGAACCGACGATCGCTGCCCATTGCGCGCACGTCCAGTATCTGCTCAGCCTGTTTGCCGAATACGAACAGGGCCGCTTCCCGCAGCCAGACTGGCCCGCCAGCTGGCAGTACCCCGCGCCCGATGCGGCGGGTTGGGACTCGCTGCGCAGTGACCTGCGCGCCGCCTACGCCGCGACAACCGGCTACCTCGATGCGCGCACCGCCTGGCCCGAGCCGGCTGTGGGCGCGTGGATGATGCTGGTGGCGCACTGTAGCTACCACGTTGGCGTGATCCACGCGCTGCGGCGTACACTTGCGGCGTAGCGTTGGGGGACGCACCACAAAGACACAAGGGCACAAAGCACTTCACGCGCGAGAATGCCTCTCACGGCGTGACCCGCTGGGTGTTGCGCTGCCCGCTCCCAGCACGGGAGAGCGGTTGGGGCTGAGGGGAAACAGCGCCAACCCCTTGCCGCGCACTGGTGAAAGTGGTAAGATACCGGGTGTAATTACCCGCGCTGCTACCGCAACTCGTACACCACTCCGAGGTTCCGCGTGTTCGACCAACACCCCGACAGGACACGCTATCCGGCACACGTCGTTTTCAGCGCCGTGCGCTGGGCGCTGTGGCTGGTTGCCGTCGGCTGGTTGTTTGCGCGCGGCGCACCGACGCAGTCGCAGGCACAGGTCATCGCGCTCGCGGGTGTGCTCAATATTGCACTCGCGCTGATCGGCCGCAGCTACGTCGCGCTGATGCAACGCACGCCCGCGCTGCTCGCAATCGATGTGATCGCTGGCGCGCTGGCGCTGGTGGCCAGTGGCGGCTGGAACAGCTCGTTGCCACTGATCTGTTATGCCGGTCTGGTGCTCCCCGCCGTGCTCTATGGCTGGCGCGGTGGCGTGATGGCCGGGCTCTCGTTTGTCAGTGCGAGCCTGGCGTTGCTTTGGATCACCGGCGCACCGCCCGATACGTTGCTGCGTGACGGTGGCTGGCAATCGGTCGTACAACTCGCCATGCGTATGCTGGCACCACCAGTGGCAGGGGCATTGCTGGCGGCCGCGCTCTGGCTCGCCCGGCGGCGCAGGGTGCGCCCATCGTCCGCACCCGCAATCGCCCCACTGCGCAGCGAAGCCGACGGGCCGCTGCCGTCGGTTCGGCCGCTCTCGCCGACGATTATCCGCGATCGGCGGCCCGATCTGTTTGAAGAGAGCAGCTCGCGTATTCAGACCGTGCGCACCAGCACCGAACAGGCCGTCGAGGAAGTTCGCCGCCTGTTGTTTGCACCCTTTCCGCAGACCAATCCCAATCTCGAGACCGCGCTCGATATGCTCGCGGCGCGTTTCACCACGCACACCAGCATCGCGACGAGCGTCACACATTATGGTACCCTCACGGCAATTGGTGACATGTATTGTGCGCTGCTCATCCGGCTGACGCGCGAGGCGCTGCTCAATGTGCGCCAGCACACCAGCGCCGACAGTGTGGCGATCACGACTCATTACGAGCCCGGCATGGTGACGCTGATCGTGCGCGATAACGGTGCCGGGCTGATCGATGGCTCGCACGAGCGCCCTGGCCTGCATACCCTGCGCGCGATGACCTACCGCGTTACCGAGTTTGGCGGTCATATCGAGATCTTCGAGGCAGAGAGCGGCGGCGTGACGATGCGCGCGCGCCTGCCACTGGAGTCATAGAGCTTGCAGCGAACCATTGCATTGCTGTGCGCGATTGGCGCGTGTGCGCTGCTCGGCTACGGCATGACGCGCCCGGTTGAGCGCGATATTACCTGGATTATGCTGCTGTGGGCCGCCGCGCCGCTGTTGCTGATCGCGGCGCGCCTCAGTATGCCCACGCCACCGCGCGGCACCGCGCGTAGTATTTATAATCTGGGGCTGATTATCGTTGTCGGCTTTGGCCTGCTCGCGGCACAACTGCTGCGCCAGCAGTATATCAGCGCGGCCGCGATCAGCAGCTACAGCCATACCGATCCGCTCACGGGCGAGACGACCAGTAACGTGCGGCCGGTGCTCGCCGCGCTACGCGTGCGCCGTGGTGAGATCCGCGATCGCAACGGCGTGGTGCTCGTGAGTACGCGGATCGCTGCGGACAACTACGCCGTCCGCACCTACCCGATCGCCGAGCGCTTTGACGCGCGCGCATTTGGCAACGTGGTCGGGTTCTTCAGCAGCCGCTTCGGGCAATCGGGCGTGGAAGCGAGCTACGGCGATTACCTGAACGGTAGCCGCGACTCGATCATCGCGCTGCAGGAATCGTTGCTCGGTCGCCCCGGTACGGGTGATGATGTGACGCTGACAATCGACGCGGCGCTCCAGGCGGCGGCGTTCGATATCATCGGTGACCGGCGCGGCTCGATCGTCGTCCTCGACTCGCAGACGGGTGCTGTGCTTGCAATGGTCAGCCGACCGGGCTTTGACCCGCGTGGTCTGGCATTTGATCCGACCGTCCCGCGCGCGGATGAGAATGCGCGCATCGATGCCGC
>JAYUYF010000728.1:0-2711 GCA_043752605.1 Roseiflexaceae bacterium | reverse complement strand
TCCTGCTTGGCACCGATCATCACGGCGGCGAACTATTTACGCTCACGCGCCAGCAGTATGCAACACCGCTCGGGGTACTGCCAAACGACGACGACGCGCGTGATGCACTCGCGACGGCGATCGGCGCTGAGGCAGCGTACGCCGGTGAGTTATTGCATACTGGCGAACATTCGCTGGAGCTGGTGGCGCTCTGGTTACAACACATCCGCGGCAGCGCAGTGCCAGTAGTGCCACTGCTGTGTGGTTCGTTCGCCCGCTATATGATCGACGGCACTGCGCCGCTCGATAATCCAGGGGTCGCAGCGACCGTGCGCGTCCTGCGCGAACTGCTCAGTGCAAAGCGCACCGTGATCGTGGCCTCGGGTGATCTGTCGCACGTCGGCCCGGCATTTGGTGGCACAGCGCAGCGCGAGCAGGAGAAACTCGCGCTGCGCGCCAGCGATTACACGGTGATGCGTGCGCTCGAACGCGCCGATGCCGACGCGATGTACCAGGCGATTGTGACCACGGGCGACTCCACAAATATCTGTGGTACGGCACCATTCTTTCTCGCGCTCAGCGCGTTGGCGGGCAACCACGGGCACCGTGTGGGATACGCACAGTGCCCGGCAGACAATCGCAACACTTCGGTGGTGTCAATCACCGGTGTGATTGCACGGTGATGGCAGCGACGCAAAATTGTACGTCGCTACCGCGCCGCGCGGAACAACACCGTCAGGGCGCCCAGCAGCAACAACGCCCCCACACCGCCCAGCACACCCAGCCGCTCCTGGAAGATTAGCCACGCCAGCACAGTGGCGACCAGTGGCTCGGCCAGTGTCACAATACTGGCGGTAGTGGCAGAGACGCTACGCATGCCGCTAAAAAACAAGACGTATCCCAGCGCAGACGGCACGACACCAAGATACACCAGCAACAGCCAACCCTGGACAGGATATTCGACGACGAGCCCGCTGGTGACTGCGGCGGGCAGCAAGATCAGCGCGCCACTTGCAAACGCGACTGTGTTGACCAGTAGCGGCTCTGAGCGCCCGCCAAGCCCACGCCCGACAATTGGCATCAGCGCGTAGCCAAACGCCGCGCCGAGCGCAAACAGGACACCGGCGAGTTGGCTGCCACCGTTTGCCGCGCCCACATCGATGCCGCTGAGCAGTACTGTGCCCACGATTGCACAGAGCAGCGCAACACCCGTCGCACGCGTCAGCCGCTCGCGGCCGGTGGCGGCTGTGAGCAGCGCCACCAGCACTGGTGCGGTGCACAGCGTGACCAGCGTTGCCACGGCAACCCCCACCAGCGGAATTGCGCTAAAAAAACAGACCTGATAGACCGCAAGCAGCAGCCCGATCGACGCCATCGCAAGCCAATCACGCCGGGTGTAGGCAAATCGTTCACGGTGATACACGCGCAGCGCGAGCAACAGCACCGGCACCGCCAGCGCCAACCGAAAGAGGCCGATCGAGAGCGGGTTGGCCGCGCTGATGGCATAGAGTTGGCGCGTGGCGATGCCGACTGTGCCCCACAGCACGGCGGCGCTGGCGATCAGCAGCAGGCCGCGGCGAGCCGCGGCATCGTCTGTATGTATTGTCAAGGGAATTCCTTTGTATTCAGTCAGGTTGGCTCAACAGCGAACAACTGACCGAAGACGCGCTGAACAGCGCGCGTGTAGCGCGTGGCGCGTGCGTCCGGTCGCCTTACTCAGGCGACGGTTGGCGGGGGGAGGACGTGGAAGCGTTGTCCTGGCACCGGGTACTCCTGCGAGCTGAATGATCGTGCCTGTGCACGACGGTACACAGTATAGCAGAGAATAGCCGCCTGGCAGCAACGGCAGATAGACGATAACCGCACGCCGATACGTCAAGATAGGCGATTGCATGACCAGCGTGACGAGCATATTTCCTTGACAGTCACTACCGCGTGAAGTATGATACCAAAGGGTTTAGTTCGGAGTGCCGCGCGCATCGCGACCGAGGTGTCTCGACAAGGAGCTTACGCATGACCACTGCGCCGAATTCTTCGGAGACGCTCGAAGATCGCTTTTACCCGAACCTGATTGCGCGGCTCTATCTAATCAGCCTCGAAGATGTCATGGGGCGCAATGGTGTCAACGCGCTGCTTAACCTGGCCGGCACAAAGCACCTGGTAAACAGCTATCCGCCAAACAATCTGAAGCGCGAATTCCCGTTTTCCGATATGGCGGCGATCTCGCACGCGACACACACAATGTATGGGCCGCGCGGTGCCCGAGGTATGGAGCTGCGCGCCGGGCGCTATGCGTTCAACCTCGGGTTAAAAGAGTTCGGGCCGTTGCTCGGTATGGCCGATCTGGCGCTGAAGCTCATGCCGCTGACGATGAAGCTTAAGATCGTGTTGAATGCCGTCGCGCAGACATTCGATCGCTTTAGTGATCAGCCTTCGCGTGTCGAGGAACGCCGAGGGCAGTTTGTCTACATCATCGACAAGTGCCCGATCTGCTGGGGCCGCAAGACCGATCATCCGGTCGGTCACCTCGCGCAGGGGATTATCGAGGAGTCGCTCACCTGGGTGAGCGGTGGTCACAGCTTCCAGATCACGCAGACCGATTGCCAGGGCAACGACTGCGAGCGCTGTATCTTTGAGATCAACAAAGAGCCGGTGGATTAAACGCAGCTGCGATCGGCACCGCGTAGGAGTAAAACAATCGCCGGTGTGGCTGCAGCCACACCGGCGATTGC
>JAYUYF010000727.1:0-2714 GCA_043752605.1 Roseiflexaceae bacterium | reverse complement strand
TACCGTTGACGGCGTGGCAGTAGACGCAGGCCGCGCCCACAAACAATTGCTGCCCGCGCAGCAGCAGCGGGTCGGTCGGCACGGCGGCCGGTTGTTGTTGTTTTGCTGCCCAGGCGGCGTATTCGTCGGGCGGATGCGCCACAACAACAAACTGCATGCGCGCGTGTTGTTCACCGCAGAACTCGGCGCAGATGCCGCGAAACTCGCCCGGCTCGTCCGCCTGCAGCCAGAACGAATTGGTGCTGCCGGGGATCAGGTCGAACTTGCCGTGCAGCTCGGGGATCCAGAAGTTGTGGACGACATCACCTGAGGTCAGTTCAAATCGTACTGGCTGCCCGACCGGGATGTGGATCTCGTTGGCGGTGTAAAATTGCTCTTCGGGGTAGTAGATCTCCCACCACCATTGCCAGCCGGTGACACGCACCGTGATCGCGGTCTCACGCGCGGCCAGCGCCTCCATCGTCCAGAGCGTCATGCCAAACAGCAGCGAGATAACCACCACCGGTAGCGCGATGCCACCACCGATGATCAAGCGGCGGCCAGCGGCGGGCGTAGTGTCGCGTTGCCGGCGAAAGAGTGCAAGCGCCAGCAGGAGCATCACCCCGATGAAGATCGCCGTGCCGAGCCCAAACATCACCCACCACAGATCGGCAATTCGTGCTGCTGCCAGTCCGCGTGGATTGAGCACCGAGGTGCGTGGTGTACAGGCCACCAGTAATCCAACCGCGATCAGCCCGGCTGCGATCGCACGCAACCCGACCAAGCGGCGCTCACCATCTCGCATCGTACACCTCGCGCCAGCCACGTATCCAGGGGGGATCTTATGCTGCGCTGCGTGCAAGAATCGTGCCAGATTACCGGGCCGCCCTCCCGTGGGGACGCCGCATGTCGCGTCCGTTTACTCCTCGTCCTACTCCGCGATCCGCATCAGCCGTGGCACGGCAAACGCCAGCACACACACCAGCGCCGCCAGTGTGCCACCGATGATAAAAATCCCACGCACGCCGACGACCTCGCCGACCAGCGCCGCCAGCGCCAGCCCGATCGGCCCCGCCACGCCCATCGTCGTATTCAGCAACGAAAGGACACGGCCCTGCAACGCGTTTGGCACCTGCTCCTGCAGCAGCGCCATCAGTGGCGCATTGCCCGTCGAAAAGGTCAGCCCGCTGACAAACCACCAGACAATCGCCAGCCAGAACATATCGCCGGGGGTCAATGCGGTCAGCGCTACGGTGCCGCACGAGATCGCAAACGAGACCAGCAGCGTCACAATTTTGCGCTTGAACGGCGTGAAGACCGTGATCAGCAAGCCACCCGCGATGATGCCAATGCCCGCCAGCCCCTCCATCAGCGCCACCTGATTGACGCCACCGCCAAAATGCTGTTTGACCAGCAGCGGTGTGAGCGTAAAGGTCGGCATTACCGTCATCACGACCAGCGCCACTAAGCCGTACAGCAGCAGCAGCCCGCGGTTGCCCGTCACAAAGCGCAGCCCGGCGCGGAAATCCTGCCAGATACTCACCTGGCTTGCCGGCGCACGCTGTGGTTGTGGGATGGCAAAAAAGAAGAGCGGCACGATCGCCAGCAGCGCGGTGACGACATCGAGTGCCAGCGCACCCTGCAGCGGGAGGAACGCCAGCGCCAGCGCGCCGAGCGGCGCGGCCGCGATCGTCATCACGCCCTGGATCATCTGGTTCAGCCCGGCCACCCGCGGCAGCCAGGCGCGTGGTACCAGCATCGTGGTGCTCGCCGCCGAGGCCGGCTGCTGGAATGCCTGCATACTGCTGCGGATAAACATCATCACGTAGGCGTGCCAGATCTGAATCTGCTCGCTGGCAAACAGATAGATCAGCACCAGCATACACAACGCCGAAATCGTATCGGCACCGATCATCAGCGCGCGGCGGCTCCAACGATCGGCCAGCGTGCCACCCAGCGGGCCAAGTAGTGCTTGCGGCAACAGCGCCATCATGCCCGCCACCGCCAGCGCGCTCGTCGAACCGGTCGTATCCGTGATCCACCAGATCAATACAAATTGCGTCAGCGCGCTGCCAACCAGCGAGAGCGCCTGGCCAAGCCAGATGCTCCAGAAACGCAACTGCCAGCCCGGCCCGACCTCCGGGTTCGCCATCGTGTCACGCACGGTTGGGGTCAGCTCGCCACTCATCGCGTCAGCCTCAGCAACTCATCCTGCATCGCGGTGCGCACTGCGGGCGCAAATGGCTTGTCGGTCAATTCGGTGATCCACATCCCGTCGCACGTCATGCGGATCAGCGCGAGGCGTCCCGGCGGCAGGCCGTCGTCATCGGGTGGGGCGAAGCAGATCGCTTGATTGAAATACACCAGCAGCGCCGGGTCAGCCAGTACGCTCAGCACCAGCGCGCCGTTCGCCGAGAAGACATCCGCCTCGGCCGCAAATGATGCGCGCACGTAGGCACGCGCCCACCGGCCACGCACTGCGGCTGGCTCATCGGCCAGCATTGTCTGCAGCAGCGTCGTAAATGCGTCGATCCGCTCCTGTACAATCCCGATCAGCAACGCCTGCTTGTTCGGGAAGTGGTGCAGCAACCCGCCCTTGCTACTGCCCGCCACCCGCGCCACCTCGTCGAGCGTCAGCGCCGCTAGCCCCTGGCTGCCGAGCAGATCCGTTGCGGCACGCAAGAGCCGCGCCCGATTGCCCTGCGGATCATTGGTACGTGTCATCAAAACCGTCC
>JAYUYF010000726.1:0-2722 GCA_043752605.1 Roseiflexaceae bacterium | reverse complement strand
ACTCGTTCGTCGAGCGCTTCACGCGCGATCACCATGCCCCCACGATTGCCTGGCTCATCGACATAATCTTGCGAGAGCCAGGCGGTGCCCGCGCCGAGGGTGCCATCGGCAAAGATTTTGATCGCCCCAAGTCGCAACCAGTCGTCGCCGCCGCCGTGCTGGATTGCCAGCGCCAGCAGCGCCGGGTCACCCGCCAGCAGTCGATCTGCTAGCGCGTGATAGGCCATGCCGTAGATGCGCAGCCGCATCCCGCCTGCCTGGGCCGCCTGGATGCGGGTCAGATCGGCCAGACCATCGACGTGACCAAGCGCGGCTTCGCCGACAGCGGTGATGCCACGGCGGTGGTACTCGTGCGCGGCGGCCGGGATGCCGCGCTCCCAGTCCACCGGCGGCTCCACGATCGTGCGCGTCAGCAGTGGCATCGCTGATTCGTGCAAAACGCCGGTGAGTCGGCCGTCGGCGCGCTCGATGATGCCACCGTCAGGATTGGGGGTGCTGATGTCGATCCCGGTCAGCGCCAGCGCGCGGCTGTTGGCCAGCAGCATATGCAGGCAGGCGCGGTAGATCACCAGCGGATGGTCGGGCGCGGCGGCATCGAGTTCGGCGAGCGTCGGGTGGCGTTGCTCGGCCAGCCGCCCCTGATCGTGGCCCACCGCGACGAGCCAGCTGCCGGGTGGGCGGGTTGCGGCGTAATCGGCGACGGCATCGAGCACCTGCGCCACGCTGCGTGTCTGCCAGAGCTCCAGGCGCTGGCGATTGCGCACATAGGCCAGCAGATGCTGATGCGAATCGTGAAACGCAGGCAGGATCGCCTGCTCGGGCGCGAGGCGTACGACGCGCGTGTGTGGCCCGCCGAGATCGCGGATCGCCGCCGCCGGGCCGACGGCCAGGATCCGTTCGCCCGTGATCGCCACCGCACCATTGGCAAACGGCGGCGCGTCGATTGGGCAGACTCGTGCGCCGGTCAGGATCAGGTCGACGTGTTGTGGCATGACGGTGCGCTTTCGTTCGGCGGTGGATGGTGTGGGTATCATAGCGTATTTGTGGGTCATGTAGGGACGCAGCATGCTGCGTCCGGGGAATGGCGGGTGTCGGGGGAATGGCGGATGTCGGGGGGATGGCGGGCGTCGGGGGAATGGCGGGCGTCGGGGGAATGGCGGATGTCGGGGGATGGCGGGCGTCGGGGGAATGGCGGGCGTCGGGGAATGGCGGGTGTCGGACATATCGCGACGCGGCCCCTGCGATTCTACCCCGCTGCCCGTACCATGCGCGCATACATCCCGCCCTGCGCCAGGAGTTGCGGGTGCGTGCCGCGTTCGACGATCCGCCCGCGATCGATCACCAGGATCTGGTCGGCATCGCGGATGGTACTCAAACGGTGCGCGATCACAAAACAGGTGCGCCCGGCCATCAGGCGGCGTGTGGCCTCCTGGATCTGGTGCTCGGTGCGGGTATCGACGCTACTGGTGGCTTCGTCGAGGATCAGGATGCGTGGGTCTGCCAGTAGCGCGCGCGCGATCGCGAGCATCTGGCGTTGCCCCTGGCTGATATTTGCGGCGCGCTCGGTGAGCGGTGTGTCGTAGCCCTGCGGCAGGCGCGTGATAAAACTGTCGGCGTTCGCCAGCCGTGCGGCAGTCTGCACCTCGTCGTCGGAAGCAGCAAGCCGGCCGTAACGAATATTCTCGCGCACGGTTCCGGCGAAGAGAAAGCTCTCCTGGAGCACGATGCCGAGTTGTTGGCGCAGCTGCGCCTTGGGAAACTGCCGCAGGTCGCGGCCATCGATCGTAATCGTGCCGCCGTCGATCTCGTAGAAGCGCGTCAGCAGGTTGATAATCGTGGTTTTGCCAGCGCCAGTCGGGCCGACGAGCGCGACCACCTGGCCGGGGGTGGCGTGCAGGCTGATGCCGTGCAGCACCGGCACATCGGCCGCGTAGCCAAAGCGCACATCGGCAAACACGACCTCGCCCTGAATCGGTGCAGCGGCCACAGCGGGCGCATCGATCTCGGCGGGTTCGTCGATGATTGCAAAGACGCGCTCGGCACCTGCCACCGCGCTTTGCAGCGCATTGTAGAGCGTTGCAAGTTCGCCCAGCGGGCGGCCAAACGGGCGGGTATAGTTGATAAAGCTGGCGATCGTGCCGACGCTGGCCGCACCGCCGACCGCCAGCCAGCCGCCGACACCCGCGACGACCGCGAGGCTGACGTTGCTCACGGCATTCATCATCGGCCCGAGAAACCCGGCCACGATCTGTGCGCGTGTCGCGGCGTGGCGCAGCTCCTGGTTTAGCCCGGCAAAACGCACGATCACCGCCGGTTCGCGGCCATAGGCTTTGACCACCCGCTGGCCGCTGATCGTCTCTTCGATCAGGCCGTTTAGTGTGCCGAGCGCCTGTTGTTGCTGGCGAAACCCGGCGCGCGTGCGCGGCGCGACCTGGCCATTGAGCAGCAGCGTGAGCACGGTCACCGTCAGCACACTCACCAGCGTCAGCGTCGGATTCAGCAGCAGCATCACGATCACGACGCTGACCGTACCGAGTACGCCCGAGACGATCTGTACCACACCATCGGCCAGCACCTGGTTGACGGTTTCGACATCATTAGTCAACCGGCTCATCAGATCACCCTGCTGCCGCTGGTCGAAGAAGCGCAGCGGCAGCTGCTGCATACGGCCAAACAAGTCGTTGCGCAGATCGCGGACGGTGCGTTGCGCCACCGCCGTCAT
>JAYUYF010000725.1:0-6853 GCA_043752605.1 Roseiflexaceae bacterium | reverse complement strand
AAGACAGTCGCCAAAATCGATTAGCCCGACGACACGCCGCTGCCCGGCGACGCGATCGACGATTACGTTATAATCGTTGGCATCGTTATGAATAATACTGCGCGGTAGAAGCGCGAGATGCGGCGCGATCGCGCGAAACCCCGCAAGCCCACGTGCGACGATCGCGCGCCGTAGCGGATCAACGATCGCGTCCAGGTGATCGCCAATCCAACCTGCTGCGCACAGATCCCACTTCAAGACACGGACAGCCGCAGGATGGGTAAAATCGGCCAGCGCCGCATCGAGTGTGCCGAGTACGTGTCCAAGACTATGCAGGAGATCGGGATCGTGCGGCGCACTCTGCGCCAGCAGGATGCCCGGCACGTAACTGAGCACGCGGACTGCATACCCTCTACCTGCGCCATCGGCTAGCTGGCCGACCAACTGACCATCACAATCGCGCACAACCCGTGGCAATGCAAGCTGGGGTGCGCGCTCCGCAAGCTGTGCCAGCAGGGCGTGCTGGAGATCAAGCACGGCTGCGTCTTCGCCTGCGTGTGCAATCTTGAGAACATACACGCCACACGCACTCGTCAGCAGGAAATTTGCATCGTGCTCACCCGGCAATCTGCGCGCCTCGGCAACCAGATCATAACGTGCCGCAGCCAGCCGTATAGCATCGGTGGCGGTGAATGGTGGCACAGCGTGGCGCGTTGTTTGCATGCGATACTCATCAGATCTGGCGGTGGATGCGCGCAGTATAGCATATGCGCTCGTCGGACAAATCTATCTGTACAAGTACTAATTCATGTGGTAGGATAGTACTACTCAGGTGAGTATTTATTAAGTACTTGTTTGCTACAGGAGGCCAGCGTGGATTTCGACGATCTCCCTGAGGATGCGCCGGGTGGTGACGATACCGAGGCGGGACCGCACCCGGTGACGGGGTAATCGTTTGTCCATTCGCTAGCGATAACGGCGGCCGCAGCAATGCTGTGGCCCGCTACTGTTTGACACCTGCTCCGCCTGCTGGTACGCTCACACCACGAGATTTTGCGCGGAGGAGCGTATGAACATATCCGACGTTATCGTCGTCGGCGGTGGTGTGATCGGGAGTGCTGCCGCTTATCATCTGGCACGGCGCGGCGCACAGGTGAGGCTGTTCGATCAGTACGCGCCCGGCCACGCGCGCGGCAGCTCACACGGCCCCTCACGTATCATCCGGCTGGCATACGAAACCTCAGATTATGTCCAGCTCGCGCGCGCCGCATTTGCGGGTTGGCGCGCACTGGCCGCCGACACCGGTCTGCATCTGATCCAGACAGCGGGTGGCATCGATATTGGTACGCCCGACGCGCACGGCCTGGCCGCTATTCGTGCCACGTACGATGCGCTCGGTGTGCCGTACGACGCGCTCGATCGGCAGGCCATCGCCGCACGCTTCCCGCAGTTTGCATTGCCAGATGACACGATTGGGCTGTATCAGGCCGATTATGCGCTCCTCGCCGCAGACCGCTGCGTGGCCGCGCTCACTGGCGAAGCGCACCGCCGTGGTGCCGTGTTGCACCACGGCGAGACGGTGCAGCAGATTGCGGTACATGGCGATGCCGTCGAGGTTGTGACAAATAAGAAGAGCTACAGCGCCGGGCGGCTGGTGCTGGCGGCAGGCTCGTGGACGCGGCCGCTGCTCCACCAGCTTGATCTGGACTTGCCACTGACGGTGACCAAAGAGCAACTTGCGTTCTACACACCACGTACACCAGCGCAGTATACGCCCGGCATCTTTCCGCTGGTGATCCACCGCTTTGTGGATACGACCATGCTCGGCAGCTTCTTCCCGACGTTCGACCACGCCGGCGTCAAGTGTATGCTCGACCGCACCGGCCCCGAAGTTGCGCCCGAAGATGATGATCGGAGCATCGACGCGGGCAATCTGGCACAGCTCAATGCCTACGTCGCCGCCACGTTGCCCGATTTGCATCCCGAACCAATCGAAGCGGTCTCGTGCCGCTATACAATGACGCCCGACGAACATTTTATCCTCGACCAGCATCCGGCGCACCCGCAGGTCGTGATCGGCTCGCCGTGTTCGGGTCATGGCTTCAAGTTTGGCGTCGTGATCGGCGAGATCCTGGCTGATCTGGCGACAATTGGCGCGACAACGCACGATATCGGGCGGTTTGGCGTCGGGCGGTTTGGGTGATTGGCTGCCCGTCGCCATCAGATAGGAATATGATCAATGCAACTCACGGGTAAATCCACGATCATCACCGGCGCGGCGCACGGCATCGGCCGCGCGATTGCGCTGCGCTACGCCGCTGAAGGCGCGCAGGTGATGGTCTGCGATATCGATGCCGCGGGCGCCGCGCGCGTGGCCGACGCGATCCGCGATGCCGGCGGCAATGCGCTGGCACACACCGCCGATGTCAGCGATGAGGCGCAGGTTGCCGCGCTGTTTGCTGCCACGATCGGTGCGTTTGGGCGGCTCGACGTACTGGTCAACAACGCCGGGCTCACCAACACCGAGCGCCATATCCTCGAAGCCGACAGTGACTGGTGGCACCGGATCATCGCCGTCAACCTGAATAGTGTCTTTTACTGTAGCCTGCGCGCCGCACAGCTCATGGCGCGCCAGCGCGACGGCGTGATCATCAATCTGTCGTCGGGTGGGGCCACGCGCGCGCACCGCGGCAATGCGGCGTACGACGCGGCAAAAGGCGGGATCGAGGCATTCACGCGCGCGCTGGCGCTCGATATGGGGCCGTACGGTGTGCGCGTCCATACGCTGGTGCCGGGGTCGATCGACAGCAAAGGTATGGCCGACGATATCAAGCAGGCGCGCGGCGTCAACATTCCGCTCGGGCGCGTCGGCGAGGCCCACGAGCTCGCCGGGCCTGCGGTGTTTCTCGCCAGCGACGACGCGCGTTACATCACCGGCCACGCGCTGGTGGTGGATGGCGGCATGCTCGTGCAGCAACGCTCGGCCACGGTTGATATCTTCCCGCTCAGCCGCTTCCCGGAGATTGAGGAATGACGCCCACCTTTCGCGTCGGCGTCGATATCGGTGGCACGTTTACCGACCTGGTGGTCTACAACCCGGCGACCGGAGCGCTGACGTTTGGTAAGACGCTTACCACGCCCGCCGACCCGGCGCAGGCGATTACCAGCGGCCTCGCCGAGACGCTGCCGCGTGCGGGTGCCACGCTCGCCGAGGTCGCCCAGATCATCCACGGTACAACACTGGTGACCAACGCGATCATCGAGCGCCGGGGTGCAGCTACCGCGTTGCTCGCCACCGCAGGCTTTCGCGATACGACCGAGATCGGCCGCGAGCACCGCTACGATCTCTACGATCTCCAGATCGAGCTGCCGCAGCCACTGGTGCCGCGCGAACTGCGCTTCGATGTGCCCGAACGTACGCTCGCCGATGGCAGTATCTATCAAGACCTTGACGTTGCTTATGTTGAGCGGTTGGCGCGCGAGCTGGTGGCGAACGATGTTGCGGCGCTGGCGATCGCATTCCTGAATAGCTACGCCAACCCGGCGCACGAACACGCCGCGCGCGCTGCCGTGTTGCGGGTGGCTCCCGGCCTGCGGATTGCGATCTCGAGCGAGGTCGTGCCCGAGATCCGCGAGTTCGAGCGCACCAGCACCACCGTGGCGAATGTCTACGTGCAGGGCCGCGTCGAGGATTACCTGCGCACGCTCGAAACCGATCTGGCGCAGGGCGGATTTGGCGGCGCACTGCTGCTAATGCTCTCGTCGGGTGGTCTCGGCACCGTCGAGACTGCAGTGCGTTTCCCGGTGCGGCTGCTCGAAAGCGGCCCGGCTGCGGGTGCGCTGGCGGCGGCGAGCTTTGGTGCGGCCGCCGGGCACGCCGATCTGCTCTCGTTTGATATGGGTGGCACGACGGCCAAGTTCGCCGTGATCGAGCACGGCGCGCCGCTGATCGCGCACGAGTTCGAGGTCGATCGGCGCTATCGCTTCAAGAAGGGCTCGGGGCTGCCGATCAAAACGCCGGTGGTCGAGATGATCGAGATTGGCGCGGGCGGTGGCAGTATCGCCAGCGTCAATAGCCTCGGGTTGCTCAAGGTTGGGCCGACCTCGGCGGGTGCCACGCCTGGCCCGGTCTG
This sequence comes from Roseiflexaceae bacterium, assembly GCA_043752605.1. Classification (GTDB taxonomy): domain Bacteria; phylum Chloroflexota; class Chloroflexia; order Chloroflexales; family Roseiflexaceae; genus JAYUYF01. Next base: position 2,741 of record JAYUYF010000725.1, on the reverse strand, counting down.
CTACGGACGCGGCGGCGCGTTGCCCACTGTCACCGACGCCGATCTGGTGCTCGGGTATCTCAACCCCGCGTTCTTCCTCGGTGGCGGTATGGCGCTCGATATCGACGGCGCGCGCGCGGCGATCGCCACACATATCGCGCAGCCGCTCGGTCTGAGTATCGCGGATGCGGCCTGGGGCATCCACCAGATCGTCAACGAAACGATGGCGAGCGCCGCGCGCGTGCATACCATCGAGCGCGGCAAGGATCCGCGCGGTTTGCCGGTCTATGCGTTTGGTGGTGCCGGGCCAGTACACGGCTTCCGCGTAGCGCAGGCGCTGGCGGCCGGGCTGCTCGTCGTGCCGACCGGGGCCGGGGTCATGAGCGCGGTCGGCTTCCTCGGCGCACCCGTCGCATTTGATTTTGTGCGCTCGCTGCCCGGCCAGCTCGCTACACTCGACTGGGCGCGGGTCGATGCGTTGCTCGACGAGATGCGCGCCGAGGGCACGACGCTGCTGGTGGCAAGTGGCGTACCCGCGCACGAAATTACGACCCGCAGCGTGGCCGATGTGCGCTATGTGGGCCAGGGCCACGAGGTGCGGGTGCCGATCCCTGCGGCGGCGGGCGACCGCGCGGCCGGGTTGCGCGCCGCGTTCGAGACCGAGTACACCCGCGTCTACGGCCGCCTCGGGCCGCCCGTACCGCTCGAGGTGCTGACCTGGCGGGTCACCTGCGCGGGCCTGCCGCCAATTCTGACACAGCAGCCGAACATCGTACGCGGCGAGGCATCCGCAGCGCAGAAGGGTGAGCGCCCGATCTACCTTCCCGAACAGGGCGGCATGACGCCGGTGCCGGTATACGACCGCTACCAGCTCGCAGCCGGCACACAGGTTGCCGGCCCGGCGGTGATCGAGGAGCGCGAGAGCACCCTGATCGTCGGGCCGGGCGGCACCTGTACGGTGGATACGCGCGGGAATCTGGTCGTCGATATCGGAACACCGTAGGGCCGAAGCATTCTTGCGGGAAGCGGCGGTTCCCGCAAGAATGCTTCGGCCAGAAGAAAACAAGATGATCACCGATCCAATCCTGCTCGAAGTGCTCTGGAACCGGCTGCTGGCGGTGGTAAACGAACAGCAGGTCGTGTTGCAACGCACTGCCTTCAGCACGGTGGTGCGCGAGACGCAAGACCTGGCGTGCGGCGTGTTTGATGCCGAAGGGCGCATGATCGCGCAATCCCTGACCGGCACACCCGGCCATATCAATGCGATGGCGACCGGGCTCAAGCACTTTCTCGCGGTATTCCCACCCACCACGCTGGCGGATGGCGATGTGCTGCTGACCAACGACCCGTGGCAGACGGCGGGCCAGGTCAACGACATGACCGTGGTCACACCGGTATTCCTCGACGCTGCGCTGGTAGGCTATTTCGCCAGCACCTGTCATTCGCCCGATATCGGCGGCCGGATCTTGTCGGCCGAGGCGCGCGAGGTGTTCGAAGAGGGCCTGCGGATCCCGATCTGCAAGCTCTTCCACGCGGGCGAACCCGATCCACTCCTGCTCCAGATTATCTGCGCCAATGTGCGTACGCCGGATGAGACGGTGGGCGACCTGTACGCGCAGACCAGCGCCAACGCGGTGGGCGCGCGCGCGCTGCTGGCGCTGTTGCGCGAGTTTTCGCTGCCCGGTATTGCACCACTGGCGGATGCGATCGTGGTGCGCTCGGAGCAAGCGTTGCGCACCGCGATCCGTGCGTTGCCCGATGGCGTGTACACCAGCGAGAGTTGGAGCGACGGCTTTGAGGAGCCGATTGTGATCCGCGTGGCGGTGACGATCGCGGGCGATGCGATTACGATCGACTTTGCGGGCAGCTCGCCGCAGAGCACGCGCGGCATCAATGTGGTGCTCAACTACACCCACGCCTACGCCTCGTTTGCGATCAAGGCCGCGCTCAGCCCGGATGTACCACACAACGAGGGCGCGTTCCGCCCGGTACACGTGACCGCGCCAGCAGGAAGTATCCTGAATTGCCGCTCGCCCGCACCGGTCGCCTCGCGCCACATCATCGGTCATATGCTGCCGGGTGTGATCTTCGCCGCGCTGGAGCCGATCCTGGGTGAGAAGCTACTGGCGGGTGGGGCCGATTCGATCTGGATGAGCGTCTGGCGCGGTGCGTTGCCCGCCAGCGACGATCTGTTCACCTTTACATTGTTCCAGTGCGGCGGGAGCGGTGCGCGGGCGCACAAGGATGGTCTGAGCGCGACCGGATTCCCGAGCGGCGTCGCGGGTGTACCCGCCGAAGTCGTCGAGGCGCTGGCACCGCTGATCCAGCACCGGCGTGAGCTGCGCACCGACAGCGGTGGTGCCGGGCGGCAGCGGGGCGGGCTCGGGCAGCGCAGCAGCGTCAGCCGCCGCGGCAGCGGCGCGTGGAGCGTCTCGGCGCTCGGCGATCGCACGCGGTTCGCGGCGCAGGGGTTCGCGGGCGGCATGCCTGGCGCGTTAGGGGTCATCGAGCTACGCGACGGCAGCCGGCCACAGCCCAAATCGCTGATCACGCTCGCCAGCGATGCGCAGATCGCGCTTGACCCACCCGGCGGCGCGGGGTACGGCCAGCCGCACACGCGCCCGGTCGCCCAGGTGCTTGCCGATGTGGTGGCGGGCTATGTGTCGATCGCGGCCGCTGCGCGCGAGTACGGTGTGGTGATCCGCTACACGGGTGCCCCGGATGCGCTGGTGCGCCTGGCACGGCACTACGCGGTGGATGCG
>JAYUYF010000724.1:0-6853 GCA_043752605.1 Roseiflexaceae bacterium | reverse complement strand
CCCTCGCCGCCTGTGGGGACGCAGCAAGCTGCGTCCGTACTATGATATTCGCCCAGCCCCGGCCCCCGCGCCCGCCTTGACCACCGCCCGCTTCAGTGGTACATTCACCGTATTTGCAGAGGAACACCATGACCGTTTGCACCACCAAGCGCATCAAGCAAAGCAAGAAGCCGGACATCGCGTCTGGTTAAGCCCGCTTGTCGCTCGTGCGCTGCACGGCAGGCCCGCTTCACCAGAATGGTGTGGCGGGTTTTTTGTTGTTGTGCGACCGTTGCCGACTGAAAGGATCGATCCCCATGACTGCCACCTGCCCCGAATGCGATGCGACAATCACGTTGGCCGCTGATGCGATGGAGAATGAGATCGTCGTGTGTCCCGATTGTGCCGCCGAGCTGGAGATCGTCAGCCTGGAGCCGCCCCTGCTTGCACTGGCCCCTGAGGTCGGTGAGGATTGGGGCGAGTGATGCGTGTCGCTGTCTTGTGCTCGCGCATCCGCGTCGAGGAGAAGCTGCTCTTCGCCGAGTTCGCCGCGCGCGGGGTCGATGTTGTCACGCTGGATGATGATCAGCTGGTCTTCGATTTGAACGCCGGAACGTACCCGTACGATATCGTGCTCGAACGCAGTATCCACCACTCGCGGGCGCTCTACGCGCTCAAGGTGCTCAACGATGCCGGCGTGCCCACGGTGAATACCGCCCACGTCGCGGATATTTGCGGCGATAAGTTTAAGACCACTCAGGCGCTGTTCGCCAACAACGTGCCGACACCGCGCACCCGGCTGGCATTCACGCCCGAATCGGCGCTGCGTGCGATCGAGGAGCTTGGCTACCCGGCCGTGCTCAAGCCGTGCATCGGTAGCTGGGGCCGCCTGATCGCCAAGGTCAACGACCGCGAGGCGGCCGAGGCGCTCCTCGAACACAAGGAAATTCTGGGCAGCTACCATCATTCTATCTTCTACATCCAGGAGTATATTCCTAAGCCGCATGGCCGTGATATTCGTGCGTTTGTGGTGGGCGGTGCGTGTCTGTGTGCGATCTACCGCATAGCCCGCACTGGATCACCAACACCGCGCGTGGTGGTGCGGCGAGCGTCTGCCCGGTCACACCGGCGCTGGCGCAGATCTGTGTCGCGGCGGCGCAGGCCGTCGGTGGTGGCGCGGTAGCGATCGACCTGCTCGAGACGGCGGATGGCCAACTGCTGGTGAATGAAGTCAATTACACGATGGAGTTCCGCAACAGCATCGCGCCGACGGGGGTCAACATTCCGGCGCATATCGTCGAATATACACTGGCTGTGGCGCGCGGCTGAGCAGCAGGAAGGGACAGATCTGTGCTACGCGTGAGTATCGTCGGTGGCTCGGGGTATGTGGGCGGCGAGCTGTTGCGGCTGCTGCTGGCGCACCCGTATGTCGCGGTGCAGCAAATTACCTCCGGGCGGCTGGCGGGCAAACCGGTGACGCTCGCGCATCCCAATCTGCGCGGGTTCACGCCGCTGCTCTTCAGCGCGGTGGCGGAGCTGCAGCCGTGCGATCTGCTGATTCTGGCGCTGGCACACGGCGAGGCGGCGCAACGGCTCGACGATTTCTCAGTACTCGCGCCAAAGATAATCGATTGCTCGGCTGATTTTCGGCTGCGCGATCCGGAAGCGTACACGCGCTGGTATGGTGTGCCACACCCGGCACCCGCGCGGCTGGCCGATTTTGTCTACGGGCTGCCCGAAATCGCGCGCGAACAGATTCGGGCGGCGACGCTCGTGAGCGGGGTCGGCTGCAATGCGACGGCCGCGACGCTCGCGCTGTTGCCGCTGGTGCGCGCAGGGTTGGTGGATACTGCGCGCGATGTGATTGTCGAAGTCAAGGTTGGCTCGTCCGAGGGCGGTGCGCAATCGTCCGATTCGTCGCACCATCCCGAACGCAGCGGCGCGGTACGCTCGTTTGCGCCGGTCGGGCATCGCCACACCGCCGAAATTATCCAGAATACCGGGCTCGAACGCGTGCATCTGTCGATTACGTCGGTCGAACTGGTTCGTGGTGCGCTGGCGACGGCGCACGTCTTTGCCCCGCGTGCGATCAGCGAGAAGGATCTCTGGCGCGCGTATCGTGCGGTTTATGCGGCCGAGCCATTTGTACGAATTGTGCGCGAGAAGCAAGGCATCCACCGCTTGCCAGAGCCAAAACTGCTGGCCGGCAGTAATTTTGCTGATGTCGGATTTGCGCTCGATGAGGCGAGCGGCCGGATCGTCAGCATCTGCGCGATCGACAATCTCATGAAAGGTGCGGCTGGTTCGGCGGTGCAGTGTCTGAATTTGATGAGCGGGTTTGACGAACGCGCCGGGCTCGGCTTCAGCGGGCTGCACCCGATCTGATACAGCCGGTGGTATACTGGACATGTTTGGCTTCACAATGCACGAGAACACGATGGACTGGATCCGGGGAACACGTCAACGCGCAGCTGCGCTCGCCGCGATCGGCACCCTGATTACCGGGGTGCTGTTTGTGTTGAGTGCCGGTCATCCGATCGCCGCGCTGCTGGCGCTGATTGGCATCCCGCTGCTGCTGTATATCGGTGTCGAGTCGCCGCGTGATTTGCTCGTGCCGCCCGACGTACGTCCCGCCGAGATGCCGATGCTCGCGCTGGCGGCGCAGCTGCCCGGTGTGATGTGGACCACCGATCGCGATCTGGTGATTACTGGCACGTACGGTTCCGGGTTGGCAAATACCACGATCACGCCCGCCGCGTTTGTCGGGCGGCGGCTTGCCGAGATCTTTGGCGATCGGCCTGAGCCGTTGCTGACGCACCAGCAGGCGCTCGCTGGTGAAGCGGGGGCGTATCAGCTTGTCGTGGGTGACGAATACTTCAGTGTACGCGTCACCCCGCTCACTGCGGCTGATGGTACGATCGTCGGCTGTGTCGGACTGGCGCTCAATAGTAGCGAGCGCATACGCGCCGAACACGAGCTGGCGCAGGCAAATCTGCGGCTCACTACTCTGCTGGAAACAGCGCGGATTATGCTTTCCTCTGCGGATAATGCTAATTCGGCCGAGTTGCTTGGCGTGGTCGCGCCCGCGTGTCGGGCCAGCGCTATGGCATTGTTGAGTTGTGATGCGCGCGGCGAGTGCGTGCGGCTTGTGGCTACTTCGGTGGATGCAACCGCAGACGTACCACTGGCGATTACGTTTGTCGATGCCGAGACGGCTGATACCAGTGATGCGTATATTGTCGAGCAGGCGACCGCCGCACTCGGTGATCTGCGCATTGATGGCCATCACGCCGCCGCCTGGCGTGTCTGGCCGATCCGTGCCGGTACGACGCTCTTTGGCGCGATTGGTGCCGTCGGCGCGACAGACGAGATGTTGATCAAGACCGTCGCAGACCAACTCGCGCTCGATATCCAGCAAGATCGGTTGCTCGAACAGGTGCGCGAAGGCCGCGAACGGCTGCGGACACTTTCGCAGCGGTTGGTCGAGGCGCAGGAGACCGAGCGGCGCGCGCTGTCGATCGAGTTGCACGACGAAATGGGTCAGTCGTTGACAAGTCTGACAATTCTGCTCGATACACTTGCACTGCCACCTGAACCCGCATTGCAGACTCGGGTGGCCGAGGCAAGCTCAATCGTGCGCGATCTGACCGACCGGGTGCGGCAGTTGTCACTCGATCTGCGCCCCGGAACGCTCGATGATCTGGGCTTGCTACCAGCGCTGCTCTGGCACATCGATCGTTTCCACGCGCATACCGGCATTCGTGTCAGTATGCATCAGCGCCTGGCCGATCGGCGTTTTCCGCCCGCAGTCGAGACCGCCGCGTACCGGATTGTACAGGAAGCGCTCACCAATATCGCGCGTCACGCGCAGACCGATTCTGCCGATGTCTCACTCTTTGTTGATCGTGATGTACTGGTCGTGCAGATCGAAGACCACGGGCGCGGGTTTGACCTCGCTGCGCGCGATGGCTCGCGTTCGATCGGGCTGGTCGGGATGCGCGAGCGCGCCCTGCTCGCTGGTGGTCGGTTGCAGATTGTGTCAACCCCCGGCGATGGCACTCAGATCCTCGCCGAGTTGCCGATCGATGGGATGATCGAGCGCCGCAGAGACACACGATGACGACGATCGTGCTTGCGGATGACCACGAATTACTGCGCCGCGGGCTGCGCGCGCTGATCGAGAGCCGCCCTGGCTGTCGTGTCGTTGCCGAGACCGGCCGTGGTGATGAAGTCCCCGCGCTGGTGGCCGCGCATCGCCCGGATGTACTGGTCATTGATCTAATGATGCCCGGCATGAGCGGCCTGGACGTGGCACGTCGGGTGCGCGCCGATGTGCGCGTCGTCCTACTGTCGATGCACGCCGACGAAGCATACGTCTCGGATGCGCTGGCAGCTGGTGCGCTCGCGTATGTACTCAAGGGTGCGGGCAGCGACGAGATTCTCACGGCGGTGCAGCAGGTGTTACTGGGCAAATGCTATCTTTCGCCGCCGCTCACGATGGCTGCGGTCGAGGCCTACCGCGCGCAGTTGCGGACACACACCGATCCGTTGGCATCGCTCACGGCCCGCGAGCGCGAGGTGCTGCGGCTGGTGGTGGCCGGGGCCAGCAACGGGCAGATCGCCGAACAGCTGACGATCAGCCCGCGCACCGTCGAGAGCCATTGTGCCAATCTGCTCCGCAAACTCGATTTGCAGAGCCGGTTTGAGCTGATCCGTTTCGTGATCCGCCACGGCCTGTTTCGCGATCAGCAGTCGTAAGGAGATCCATGCTCACCGAACTTTTCCTGGTGCGCCACGGCGAGCCAGATCGCAATACTGGCGTGCCCTACACGCTGCCGCCCGGCCCGCCGCTGTTGTCCGTCGGGCGTGATCAGGCCGCACAGGCCGGTGCCTGGCTGGCAGACAAGCAGGTCGATCATGTCTTCACGTCGCCGTTTATCCGCGCTGCGAGCACCGCCGAGATTATCGTCGCACGTACGGGCCTGCCGCTCACCTATGTTGATGCACTGCGCGAGGGTGCCCCCGGCGAGGGGGAGGCCAAGGTGCGGATCCGTACCGCCGAGTTGCTCGCGCAAATCGAAGACGGCCCACACCAGCGTGTGGCACTCGTGGCGCACGGGATCGTGTTGTTCGTCTTGCTCAAACACACGACTGCCGACCGGATCGATCTGAGCAATCATCGCTACGACCACGGCAACAATACGCCTACCGCCGGCATCTGGTACGGGCGGCGCGGCGAGTCTGGCGCGTGGGTCTGGGATCTGGCGTTCCGGCCAACGGTGGCACTCGGGGATGTGGTGCAGGTGTAGGGGCGGGGGTGGATGTGTACGGTCAAAACATTTGCAAATCTGCATGCAGACCGCAAAATGCTTTGACCCTACGGGATCGCCACCCACTACACCTGCTCGAATGCCGCTTTGTCCACCAGCTCGATCTCCATCGGGTAGACGCCCGTGAAGCAGCCGCGGCAGAAGCCCTTCTGCGGCCGCCCGGTCGAGCGTATCAGTCCTTCGAGCGAAAGATATGCGAGGCTGTCGACACCCAGCTGGTCGGTGATCTCGGGCAGCGCCAGCCGGTGCGCGATCAGCTCGGGGTAGGTCGCCATGTCGACGCCCAGGAAGCACGGGTGTTTGATGGGCGGCGACGAGACGCGCATATGTACCTCGGTAGCCCCGGCGTCGCGCAGCAACTTGACGATCGGGCCCGAGGTGTTGCCGCGCACGATGCTATCATCGATCAGCACCACGCGCCTGCCGGCCAGATTATCGACCAGCGGGTTGAACTTGAGTTGTACGCCCAGCTTGCGCAGCCGGTCATCGGGCTGGATGAAGGTACGACCGATATAGCGGTTCTTGATCAGCCCCTCGGTATACGGGATGCCCGACTCCTGCGCGTAGCCGATCGCGGCTGGCACCGCGCTGTCTGGCACGGGGATGACCACATCAGCAATTGCCGGTGACTCGCGTGCCAGTTCGCGCCCGGCCGCCACGCGCGCCGCGTGCAGCGTCTGCTGATCCACCATACTATCTGGCCGGGCAAAGTAGATGTACTCAAACAGACACATCGCGCGTTTTTCGGCCGGCATCGCGGCGATCGTATGCGGCCCGTCGGCGTCGAGTTTGATAATCTCGCCCGGCTCGACCTCGCGCACCAGTTCGGCCCCGATCGTCGCCAGCGCACAGGTCTCGGAGGCCACTACCCAGCCGCTATCGCCCATGCGGCCGATACACAGCGGGTGCAGGCCCCACGGGTCGCGCACGGCGAAGAGCGCATCACGCGTCAGCACCGTCAGGCAGTAGGCACCCTCGGCACGGATCATAAAGACCCGCAGCTTCTCTTCCCAGCTGCGCCCTTCGCCACCCGCCAGCATCTGGGTGATCACTTCGCTATCCGAAGACGACGTGAGCCCGACACCGCGGTTGAGCAGTTCGCGGCGCAGCGCTGGCGCGTTGGTGAGGTTGCCGTTGTGGCCCACCGCCAGCGGCCCGAGCGCGCTCTCGACGAGAAACGGTTGCGCGTTCTGGATGCGCGAGGAGCCGGTAGTGGAATAGCGCGTATGCCCGATCGCCAGATGGCCGTGCAGCGGGCGCAGCTTCTCCTCGGTGAAGACCTGCGCTACCAGGCCCATCTCTTTGTGCATCGCGATCCGGCGGCCATCGGCCACCGCGATGCCGGCGCTCTCCTGGCCACGATGTTGCAGCGAGTAGAGCCCGAAAAATGTCAGGCGCGCGACATCTTCGTCCGGCGCGTAAATACCAAAAACGCCACATTCGTGGCCGGGTTTATCATCGTACACCAACGCCTCCTGCGGTGGAAATACCACGCGGGCGACGCCGATCGCGCCGCCCACGCATTATACCACCGCAGACTCCGC
>JAYUYF010000723.1:0-2732 GCA_043752605.1 Roseiflexaceae bacterium | reverse complement strand
AATTGCCCGCTCGTGTGCGCGAACTCGCGCAGGCGCTGACCGCGCAGGACGATGATCCGCGCAGCCGCGCGCAGACGATCGAGCGCTACCTGCGCACGCTTCCGTACACCTATACCGTGGAGCCGCTGCCCGCGCGCGGCGACGCCGTCGACCAGTTTCTCTTCACGATGCGCAGCGGCTACTGTACTTACTATGCGTCAGCGATGGTTGTGCTGGCGCGGAGCAGCGGCATCCCGGCGCGCGTGGCGGTGGGCTATAGCGCAGGTGAATTTGATACGGCGCGCGGCATGATTCTGGTGCGCGAGCGCGATGCGCACGCCTGGGCCGAACTGCTGATCGACGGCGAATGGCAGGTGTTTGAAGCTACACCCACACTGCCATTGCCCGCGCGCGCCGCGCAGACCGCACCCGCGCCGAGAGCCGTGCCACCCGTGCAGGTACCATTTGTGCTGCCGCGCGTGGCGTGGCAACCGCTGCTGGCACCGGCTACCGCGCTGTCGCTGCTCGCAGCTGTGGCGTGGCTGGTGTGGCGCGCCCGGCCAGCCCCGGCCGCCGACCGGGCGCGGCGCGCGATCGCCCGCGCGGGCAGGCGCGTGGCAATACCCTGGCCTGCCGGTGCCACACTGCGTGAATATGCCACGCTGCTCGGCCCGCAGATCCAGCAACGCGCCGCGCTCGACGAAGCCGTGGCACTCCTCGAACGCGCGGGTTACGCGCCGGGAACCCTGACGCCCGCCGAGGAGCAGCGCCTGCGCAGGCTGTCACGCGAGGTGAGGTAGCGGTATCATGGTAAGGTCGCCCCGCGTATCCTACCCTATCGCCGCAATTGTGCGTGCCGCCACATTGTCCCAGCGGCAATTGGCGCGCACCCACTGCCGCCCCCGCGCACCAAGTTCGCGACGCAGTGGGGCATCGGGCAACAGCAGATCGAGCGCCGCACAGAATTCGCCAAAGCTCGCAAAGCTCACGCCACCGCCGCTCTCCACCGCCGCAGTGCGCGTCACATCACACGCCGCGTTTACCAGCGCAGGGGTACCCTGCAACCAGGCTTCCATGAGCACGATCGAAAAGCTCTCGATCGTCGATGGGTTGATGAATAGATCGACCGCCGCATACGCATCGTGCTTCTCCTGCACGCTGAGGTAGCCGAGATCCTGCACCAGCGGAGCCAGCGCCGCCGGGATCGGTGGCACCTCGCGGCCGCTGAGCAGCAGCGTGAGCGGCCGGCCGCGCCGCGCCCAGTACTCGCGCGTGTAGCGGATGAGCAACTCGGCGTTTTTGCCCGCGCGCACACCACTACAATACAGCAACGGCCCGTGCAGCCCGCGCGCGGCGCGAAAACGCGCGCCATCACCCACGGGCGACAGATCGATCCCCTCGCCGGCCAGCACGACGCGCGCGGGACCAAGGTCATACAGCTGCAACGCGAACGCCCGCTCGCCCGCGCTGTTGGCCAGGATCGTATGCGCCTGCGCGAACAGCGCGCGGTAGGTGCTGTAGCGTGCGTAGGGCTCATCGTGCAGGCAGGGCAACAGTACACCACGATCACCGGCAAGCTGCATCCCCCAGAACGTCGTCGGGAACGGGTAGGGCAAAAAGATATAGCGCCGCGTGCTACGTTCAGCCAGCACCGCATCGAGCAGCGCATCACTCGACGGCAGCGACGCCAGCAGCCGCAATTCGTGTTCGGGAAAGACCGACCACGGCGTATCCGCAGCGGTGCGCCGGATCGCCGGGGGAATGTGAATCGTAGTATGCGGTGGCTCGATCGGGAAGCGCCGCACCAGGATACCGTCAAGCTCACCTGCACCGGCGGGATAATATGCAACCGGCGGTGCATAGCTATCGCGCCCGTCGGTGGTCCACACCTCGACAGCAGCACCCTGCGCCGCCAGCGCCCCGGCCAGCGCGCGCGCCTGCGCCTCGGCCCCACCTGCGGTATCCGGCCCGTACCAGGGGATGACGATCGTAATGGTCATTGCTGACGGCGCGCACGACGCACCGCCGCGCGCGCACGCAACTCGTCGTCGCGCCGCGTCAGCGCCGCCAGTGCGTCGACGATCGCGGCGTTTGCACCGTTCTGCTGCTCGACGATCGGGTTGATCAGCCAGCGCAGATACTGACGCACCAGCTTCTGCACCAGCGCGAATTGTCCATCCAACGGCCAGTGCGCATGGACGTGCGCACGCTGCGCAAGGTGTGGTCCGAGCGCGACGAGATCGAGTTCGACAAACCGCGCCGCAGGCTCGGCCCGGCCACGGGTGGCGATCTGGTGTTGGAGGGAACGCGCGGCGGGATCCTGCGGCTCCCCGACCTCACCCCCCGGCCCCCGCTCCAACGTGGAGCGGGGGGGGAGTGGTGAATCGGTGCGACCAAGATCATCGTAGGCCTCGGCGAACAGGCGCAGCGCGCGCGCGACGGCGACGTTGTAGCTATTTTGTTGCTCGACGATCGGGTTGATATACCAGCGTAACAGGCGGCGCACGACCTTGTTCACCTGGGCGACCAGTTTGCCCGGCAGCGTGGTGGCGCTGAGCGGCCAGTGCGCCGAGACCACGCGTGTGACCTCGACGGCATCGAGCGCGCGGCGCAATTCATCACGCAACGGGTCGGGCGCATCGGCGCCGCTGGCGGCGCGCCGCACACGCACGGCCTCGCGCAGGGCAGCGAGTGCGGCGGCAACATCGGGCTCGGTGGGCATAGCAGATCCTCGCGGCAGACGGTATGCAGGC
>JAYUYF010000722.1:0-6873 GCA_043752605.1 Roseiflexaceae bacterium | reverse complement strand
AGAACCCACGCCAGCCATCGCCCAGTAGCTCGGTAAAGAGCACCGCGTAGCCCAGACCCGCTTCCGCAAACAAGTAGATAAACCCACCCGCCACGCCTGCCAGCGCCGAGCGCCCGATCACCACCCACAGCAGCGTGAGCAACGTGTACGGCACGAGCACCAGCCACGCGCGTGCCACGGCTGCGGGCAACGCCAGCAGATCGGCCGCGCCCGGCAGCACCAGTGTGCCGCTGAGCCCCGAGACGAGCAACGCCACCACGCTGCCGACCAGCAGCGCCAGCAGAATCGCGACCGCCAGCAGCGCCAGTACCACAAGCGCCTTGGCGATCAGAAACCGGGCACGTTGCGGGTGCCGCGCCAGCTGCGCCCGCAGCGTGCCCCAGGCGTATTCGCTGCCCAGGGCAGCTGCAGCGTAGACGATCGCAAAGAAGCCACCGATACCGTTGACAAAGCCCAGCACTGTACCAAAGATACCAGGGAAATTGGTGCCACGGCCAAATTCGGCCAGAATGCCCTGCGCCCCGCTGCTGGTGAGCTGTGCGCCGAGCAAGGCGCTGAGCGTACCCTGCAACAGGAGTTGCAGCGCGAGTATGACCAGCACAATGCCAAGCAGCAGGCGCGCGAGCGGGCGGCGTGTCTGCTTCAGCCATTCGGCGCGCAGCAGATCAGCCATCACGCGTCAGCTCCAGAAACAGGTCTTCGAGCGCGGCGCGCTGCGCCACGACCTCGGCAATGCCAATCCCCTGCGCCGCCAGCGCGGCCGTGATCACCGGAGCAAGTGTGGCGTCAGCATCAACCATCAGCGTGTCACCCTCCACTACGACGCCAGTGACACCGGCGATGCTGCGTACCAGCGCCGCCGCCGCCGCACCATCGCCCAGTACGCGCACGCGTACACCGCGCCGCGTGCGCAGCAGATCGGCGAGCGCACCGTGGGCCACCAATCGCCCACGGTGCAGGATCGCAACCGTATCGCAGGTCTGTTCGATATCGTGCAGGATATGGCTCGATACTACCACCGTGCGGCCATCGCGCGCGAGCGAGGTAACCAGCGCACGCATGGCGTGCTGCCCGGCGGGATCCAGCCCGTTAGTCGGCTCGTCGAGCACGATCAGTTGCGGGTCGGGCAGCAGCGCGCGCGCAATCCCCAGCCGCTGCCGCATGCCCTGCGAGTAGCCACGCGCCGCATCACGCGCGCGCTCAGTCAGGCCGACAGTCTCGATCACTGCGTCGACACGCGCATCAGGCAAGCCGCCGGCGCGCGCCGCCACGCGCAGATTATCGCGGCCCGAGAGGTAGGGGTAGATCGGTGGCGTTTCGACCAGCGCGCCCACGCGAGCAAGCGCCTGAACGCGGGCGCGCTGGCAATCGTGGCCAAAGATCCGCGCGCTGCCGCTGCTGGGGCGCACCAGCCCGAGCAGCATGGCGAGCGTCGTGGTCTTACCCGCACCATTTGGCCCGAGGAAGCCAAACACCTGACCGGGTGCGATCGTCAGATCGAGCGCATCAACGACCGTGCGCGCGCCGTAGCGCCGAGTCAGCCCCTCGATGACAATCGCGGCTGTCACGTCTCAGCTATTGCCAAGTGTACGGTCATCGAGCGCCGAGATACCAAGCACAAATCGGAATGCATCGGGCAGTGTTGCGCGCCAGCCGAGGAAGCCGTGATCACCCGGATGCTCCTGATACGAGAGCGACGCGCCGCCGGTCAGCAGGCCGCTACACAGCGCGTGGGCGTAGCGCAGCGAGATCAGCGACTCGTAGCGCCCGACGTCCATATAGCAGCGCGGCAGTCGCCCGCCGCGGCCGATCAGCGTCGCCAGCCGCACCGCAATATCGGTAGCCAGCAACTCGGACGACGGCGACTGCGCGATTACGCTGCCAAAGATATCTGGGCGCGCCAGCGCCACAGACAGCGCCACTGCGCCATCTGCCGCCGCGCCGCCGATGATGCGCTCGGTCGGGTCGTTCGACGTCGGATAATGGCCATCGACAAACGGCACAACTTCTTCGATCAGAAAACGGGTAAACGTATCGATCTGCGTGCGATCCTCGGCAGTGAAGCGCGGGCTTTCGACAAACACCAGTACTGCGGGGGCAATTTCGCTTGCGTTCGTCAGCGTTTCAAGCGCGTGAACCGCGCGGCCCGCCAGCATGTAGGCCTCACCATCGAGACAATAGATCACCGGATAGCGGTGTATTTCGGCGCTAAAGCCCGGTGGCAGCGCGATCCAGATCCGCTTGCTACCGCCGAGCACCGCGCTGGCAACCACGTGCGCCAGCACCGCCACCGGCGCATCATCTGGCTCGGGCAGCGGGGCAAACTCGTGCGACGAGGCGAGGCTCAGCACCGACACCGGCCGCAGCGGATGCGCCGCCGTCATTCGCGCCGGGTTCGTCGGGTCGAGCCGACCCTGCGCCAGCCAGGCTTCGTGAGCAGCAGGCAACGCATCAACCGGCCGTGGATTATCGACCATAAACGCATACGCGATCTGGGCATCGAGCGGCAGCGTGGCGGTGAAGAAGAACAGATCAGTGCCCGCGATGCGTGTCATGCGCGTCTGTTCGGGATCGTAGCCGAGCACATCGCCGACCACCGCGACATGTTCGGCATCGGCATCGCGGTAGAGCCAGGTCACCGAGCCATCATAGGCCACCAGTGGCCCACCCGGCGCACCACCCGCCGCCAGAAATTGATCGATCAATTGCACAATATCGGCAGCGTCTGCCTGATCGGCCACCCGCCGATCGATCTCGGCGCGCAGGTCGGTGAACGTCGGGCGAAACCGTGCTGCGGATGTCATGCCCACCTCTGTCTTTTGTCGTGGGGCCGCGCCGCGCGCGAACCATCTCAACAGATACCAACGCCGCCGTGCGCGTTATGTTACGCGACCGCAGCCAACTCGTGCTCGAGCGCGGTCTGCGCGGCCTGCGGGCTGGCCTGTCCCTTTGTTGCGCGCATCATCTGACCGATCAGGAACTTGATCGCGGTGGCCTTCCCCGCGCGGTAATCAGCTACCGCCTGCGCGTTGGCCGCGATCACCTCGCGCGCCAGCGCCGTCAGCGCATCACCCGCGCCGATCACCGCCAGCCCGCGTTCGGCCACCAGATCGGCTGGCCGCCGCCCCGCACGGAACGCCGCTTCACATGTTTCTTTTGCCGAGGTACGGGTGATCGTACCCTTCGCCAGCAAATCGGCCACTTCGGCCAGGTATACGGGTGGAAAGCGTACCGCTGCATCGACCAGCAATTCGCCAGTATCATTTAACAGGCGCAGCAGCTCACCAACCATCCAATTCGCGATCTCGCGCGGCGCGATGCCGAGTGGGGCCGCCGCCGCCACTGCCTGCTCGAAATAGTCGGCGCGATCACGTTCGGCCGTCAGCGTCTCGGCATCGGCGGTGGCGAGGCCGTAGGCGAAGACAAAGCGCTGCTGGCGCGCATCGGGCAACTCGGGCAGCGCATCTCGCTGCTGCGCGATCAGCGCTTCGCCGATCTGGAGCGGCGGGATATCGGGCTCGGGGAAGTAGCGATAATCGGCGCTGCCCTCTTTCACGCGTTGCTCGACGGTCCTGCCCGTCGCCTCGTTCCAGCCGCGCGTCGATTGCCGGATACTCTCGCCGTTGCGTAACGCGGCGGTCTGGCGCGCGATCTCATACACCAGCGCACGCTCGACCGCACGGAACGAGTTCATGTTTTTGATCTCGACCTTCGCGCCGTATTCCTTTTGCCCCACCGGCCGCACCGAAATATTGGCATCGCAGCGCAGCGCGCCTTCGTCCATATTGCCGCTGTTGACACCGATCCAGAGCAGAATCTGGCGCAATTTCTGGAAATACTGGCGCGCCTCCTCGGGCGAAGTGATATCCGGCTCGGACACAATCTCCATCAATGGTACGCCGGCGCGGTTGAAATCCACAAGCGATGAGCCATCCGCCGCGTGCGTCAGCTTGCCGGTATCCTCTTCCATGTGAACGCGCGTGAGACCGATCGTGCGCGGGCCATCTTCGTGCTGCAACACGACATAGCCACCGGCGCAGATTGGGTCTTCAAACTGGCTACGCTGGTAGCCCGCGGGCAGGTCGGCGTAAAAATAGTTTTTGCGGCTGATCTGGTTCTCCGCGCGGATGCGCGAACCAAGCACGAGGCCCGTCGCCACCACCATCTCGATCGCGCGGCGGTTGATCACCGGCAGCGCGCCCGGCAACCCCAGGCACGTCGGGCAGACGTGCGTGTTGGGCGCGGCATTGGCGATCTCGGCGCTACAGCCGCAAAACATCTTGGAGGCGGTGCGAATCTGCGCGTGTACCTCGAGGCCGATCGTCACCAGATAGTCGGTCATGCGCTCCCCACGTGCAAACTCCTCCCGCTCGCATTATAGCATGGGTGCATGGACGGGCGGCGCGGGCGGGCGGGCGCGGGGCACGGGCGGGCGCGGGCGGCGTGTACGGCCGAAGCATTCCGCCGAATGCTTCGGCCCTACGACCGCCCGACCACCGGCGCCACCATCGGCAATGCCGCATCGCTCGCCGGGCGCAAAAAATCGAAATCGCACCCTTCATCTGGTTGCAGCACATGTTGTTGGTACAACCACGGATAGCCGCGCAGATGCGGCGATACCGGTGCCACCCAGCGCGCCCGGCGGCGCGCAAGCTCGTCATCGGCGACGTGGAGCGTCAGCGTGCGCGCGGCAAGATCGAGCTCGATCTCGTCGCCGTCCTGCACCAGCGTCAGCGGGCCACCCACCGCAGCCTCGGGGGCCACGTGCAACACCACGGTACCGCTGCTGGTGCCGCTCATGCGTGAATCGCTGATCCGCACGATATCGTTGACCCCCTGCTGGAGCAGGCTGCGTGGCACCGGGATGGCTCCCCACTCGGGCATGCCAGGCGCGCCCACCGCACCGGCGTTGCGCAGCACCAGCACACTCGCGGGTGTCACCGGCAGCGCGGGATCATCGATACGCGCCAGCATCTCGGCGTAGGTATCGAACACCAGCGCCGGGCCGCGGTGATGCAACAGATGCGGCGAGGCCGTCGCGCTGCGGATCACGGCACCACGCGGGGCCAGGTTGCCGCGGAGCACCGCGATGCCACCGGCTGCGCCGAGCGGTGCATCGGTGCGCCGCACCAGGGTCGCGTGCGGGTCGCCATCGGGTGTCGCTTCGAGCATGTCGCCAAGCGTGCGGCCATCGGCGGTGGCACAGCCGAGATCAAGCGTGTCGCGCAGGCGGTGCAGCAGCGTCGGCAGCCCGCCCGCCGCATCCCATGCGGCCATCAGGTGCGCGCCGGCCGGTTGGACATCGAGCAGCACGGGTGTCTCAGCGGCGATCGCATCAAAATCCTGGAGCGTGAGCGGCACGCGTAGCCGCCCGGCGATCGCCAGCAGGTGGATGATCGCATTTGTCGAGCCGCCGATCGCCGCAAAGACCCGGATCGCATTCAAAAACGCCGCACGGGTGAGAATCTGCGCGGGCAACACCTGCTGTTGCACCATCTGAACGATCCGGCGGCCGCTGGCTTCCGCCGCCGCAAGACGGCGCGGGTCGCTCGCCGGGATCGTCGCGCTGCCGGGGATCTGCATGCCGAGCGCCTCGGCGAGCGCGGCCATCGTCGAGGCGGTGCCGACCGTGTTGCAGGTACCCACGCCACCGGCATACGCCGCTTCGAGCGATTGCCACTCGGCCTCGCTGAGCCGTCCGGCACGATATTCGTCAAAATAGCGCCACAAATCGGTGCCGCTGCCAACCTCGCGGCCGCGCCAGCGCCCGGCCTGCTTTGGCCCGGCCGCCACCTGGATCGCGGGCAAATTCGCGCTCGCCGCACCCATCAGTTGCGCGGGCGTGGTCTTGTCGCAACCGGCCAGCAACACGACGCCGTCGAGCGGGTGGGCGCGCAGCGTCTCTTCGATCTCCATCGCCATCAGGTTGCGGTACAACATTGCCGAGGGCTTCATGAGCTCTTCGCCAAGCGACATGGTGCCAAATTCAAGTGGCACGCCACCCGCCACGATGATACCGCGCTTCACGGCAGCGGCGAGCGCATGCAGCCCGAGATGGCAGTGGTTGAGCTCGCTCCACGAGTTGGCGATCCCGATCACCGGTTTGCCGGTAAAAAACTCCGTGCTGTAGCCCAGTGTACGTAACACTGCCCGGTTCTGCGGCCCGAGCTCGTCGCGCCCGGCAAACCACTCCGCGCTCCGTAGCCGCATAGCACAACCTCACTCTTTGTATACACGTGTACGTTCGATTATACGATTGCCCCCCGGCTTGTCAAGGTTATTTTCGGTAATAGTTGAAAACAGGTCTTGACAGGTGGCGTAGAGCGCGTATACTTGCATACACAGAGCCAACATAAATCCCAATATTTTTGCTCTTTCTACGGTTTACGCCCGGAAATTGTACCAAATCGCACAATCGCTTTCAATCTTTGTATACAGAGAAACGATGAGCAGCACACTTTTTCAGCCAGTCAGCATCGCACGCGGGCCGCGCTATCGTGAAGTTGCCTACGCCGCGATCCGCGCGGCGATCCTGGCCGGGCGATTTGGCGTCAACGAGCCGCTGATCGAAGAGCAGATCGCCGCACTGCTGGCGATCAGCCGCACACCGGTACGCGAGGCGCTGGCGATCCTCGAGCACGAAGGCTTGATCGGGCAGCGCAACGGCCGTGGGCTGTATATCTGTACCGTCACGCGTGCCGCATTTGTGGATATGTTTGTTGCAAACGAGACGGTTGAGCCGTTTCTGGTGCGGCGGGCGGCGATGGCCGCCAGCGCCGAGCATCTGGTGGCGCTCGTTGCGGCGCTCGATTGTGCAGAAATCGCCGCTGATGCGGGCGAGAGTGTGACATTTCTGGCAGCCTCGCGCGATTT
>JAYUYF010000721.1:0-2736 GCA_043752605.1 Roseiflexaceae bacterium | reverse complement strand
CGAAGCTGCACCAGCGCCTCAAGACCACATTTATCTACGTGACCCACGACCAGACCGAAGCCATGACGATGGGCACGCGCATTGCGGTCATGAAAGAGGGTTTGCTGCAGCAACTCGACACGCCGCAGAAGCTCTACGATCAGCCGTCCAATATGTTTGTCGCGGGCTTTATCGGCTCGCCGGCCATGAACTTTCACGAGGGCAAGGTTGCGCGCACCGATGGCGGTCTGGCCGTCGATCTGGGTACGTTCCATCTGCCGATCCCGGCCGATAAGCGCGCCGCGCTTGATGAGTACGTCGGCAAGGACGTGGTGTTTGGCATCCGCCCTGAGGATATCCACGATGCCAACTTTGTACCGCGTGGCGTCGATGATAGCGCGCGCTTCCACGCAAACGTCACGGTCGTCGAGCCGATGGGCAGCGAGATCTATGCCTTTATCGAGAATGGTGGCAAAGAGATGACCGGCCGCTTCGACCCGCGCAGCCCGGCGCGCGTCGGCCAGCCGATCGACTCGGTGATCGATATGAGCAAGATGCACGTCTTCAACCGCGAAACCGAGAAGGCGCTGGTATAGCGACACGCGCCCCCGGAGAGCCGCAACATGTTGCGGCTCTACACACCATCCCCATCCCCCCCCGCGTGCTACAATAGCCGCACATAACAGCACAACAACGAGGGTCAAATCCATGCGTGATGTCATTCCTGCGATCGAAACCTGGCGCGCGCGCGGCGAGCAGGTCGCGTTGGCCACGGTGGTGCGCACGCTCGGCAGCGCGCCGCGCGCGGTGGGGGCCAAGATGGCGGTCTCGGCCGCCGGCGCAGTGGCCGGATCGGTGAGCGGCGGCTGTATCGAGGGCGCGGTATTTGATGCGTGCCAGGAAGCGATCGCCACCGGCGAGACGCGCCTGCTCCACTTTGGCGTCGCTGATGATGCCGCGTGGGAGGTTGGCCTCGCGTGTGGTGGCACGATCGATGTGCTCGTCGAGCGCTTGGACTGGTGAGGAGAGGCTGCCGATGATCTACGCAGCGCTGCGTGATGCGATTATAGCCGAGCGGCCGGTGGCGTTGGTCACGGGGACGACCGGCGGGAAGTTGCTGGTCTATGCTGATGGCACGACGCTTGGTGCGCTCCCCGGCGTCGATGCCGATACGGTGATCGCTGCGGCATTGGCGCTGCTGGCGCGCGGCGAAAATACGCTGCGTGATGTTGCCGGTACGCAGATCTTTATCGAAACTTATCCCGCGCCGCCAACGCTCTTGATCGTTGGCGCGGTACACATCGCCATCCCGCTCGTCAGCTTTGCCAAAATTCTTGGCTACCGCACGATCGTGATCGACGCGCGCGGCGTTTTCGCCACGCCCGAGCGCTTCGCCCACGCAGATGAACTGATTGTGGACTGGCCAGATGACGTGCTGCCCGGTCGGATCACCGCGAACAGCGCGGTGGTGCTGCTGACGCACGACCCCAAGCTCGATGATCCGGCGCTTAAGGTGGCGCTGGCGAGCGAGGCGCGCTACGTTGGTGCGCTGGGCAGCCCGAAGACCCACGCCCAGCGCGTGGCGCGGTTGCGTGCCGAAGGTGTCCCCGACGCGCAACTCGCGCGGCTGCACGCGCCGATCGGGCTCAAAATCGGTGGTGCTACACCCGAGGCGATCGCGCTCAGTATCATCGCCGAGATCGTGGCGGTGCGCAATGGCCGCCTCGCCGCCGGGGAACGCGTATGAGCGGCGGATATTCGAGCATCGCTGCGCGACGTGATGATTGCGCTTCCTTCTCCCGTTCGCAGCGGGAGTCCGGGGGTGAGGGCCCGGCGTACCCATGACGATCGCCGCGATCATCCTCGCGGCGGGCGCATCTGCCCGGCTCGGGCGGCCGAAGCAGTTGCTCGATTGGGGCGGGCAGCCGCTTGTGCGGGTGGTGGCTGAGGAGGCGCTGCGCGCGACGTTCGACCGGGTACTGGTCGTCGTCGGTGGCCCGGCGCAGCACGATGTGGTGGCGGCGCTCGGCGGGCTACCGGTGCAGATCGTGGCAAATGCTGCGGCTGCGAGTGGCCAGGCGAGTTCGCTCCACGCCGGGGTGCGCGCGCTGCCCGGCGGGTGCCTGGCGTTTGTGGTACTCCTGTGTGACCAGCCGTTTGTGACCGCTGCGTTGCTCGATGTGCTGATCGGCAGCTGGCACACGCTGCCCGCGCCGATCATCGCGCCGGGCTACGCTGGTGTGCGTGGCAACCCGGTGCTGTTTGCGGCCACGCTCGCGCCCGCACTCCTGGCGGTGCAGGGCGATCAGGGCGCGCGCGCGGTGATCGGCGCAGACCCGACGCGCGTCCGGCTTGTGCCGCGCACGGATCTGCGCGAGCAGGAAGATATCGACACGCTGGCCGCCTACGAGCAGCTGCGGCCGTAAGATACAGGATTGGCAGATGGTACCGTCTCGGCAGATCACGCTGACCCCGGAGGAGATCGATGCGCGTGTGCGCAGCCACTGGCTGTTGTTGCCGTTGCGGCCTTTTGCGCGTATCAACTGGATCGTGCTCTGGATCGGCTCGATCGCAGTGGTGCTCTTTTTGCAGCGCCTCGGCATGCGGCAACTCGCCGGGATTATCGCCGCAGTTTATCTGGTGTATTGTCTCTACGCGTGGATTATGCCGAGCGTCGTACGGCGCATGGTCGTGCGTCGGTAAGGGCGCGATGATTCGCTCTACTGACGAATCGCGTTCTCGCGCTCTTGACACATG
>JAYUYF010000720.1:0-2739 GCA_043752605.1 Roseiflexaceae bacterium | reverse complement strand
TCTGGGTATACGCGGCCGATTCATAGACCAGCGTAAAGCCGTACTGCGGGTCGCGCACCATACGATCGACCATCTGCTGGATTGGCCGGTCGGGTCGCTTCAGGCTCTCGAGCGCCAGATATTGCGCATTGTAATGGCGTGCGAGCGTCAGCAACTGCTGCGGGTCGGTCGTATACGGGATCATCAACGCCGGGCGCTCGGTGTGCCAGTTGAGCTGCCAGGGCGCGCGCGTCATCACCACCGCGTCCGGCGGTGTCTCGCGCTTGAGCCAGTTGTAGAGCGCCAGATCGGGTGTGTAGAGCTGTGGCTCCTCGCGGATCTTGGTATCGACAGCGCGCCACGATGGCGCGATGATCAGCGCCAGCGCCACGCCACACAGCGCGAGCCCAACGGGCGACCAGCGGCCGTCGCCGATGCGGGCAATCCTTCGGTAGCCCTGCCCGAGCGCCAGAGCCGCCAGTAAGGCAAGCCATGGCAACAGCGCCACCCAGTAGCGTTCTTCGTTAGTATGCCAGTAAAAAACCAGAAACAGCGCATACGGCACAAACGCCGCACCGAGCAGCGTCAGCAGCCGCCGTCGGCTCGCGAGCGCACCCAGCGCACCCACCAGCGTCAGCCACGCGCCGGTGTCGGCCAGCAGCCGCGCTTTGTCGGCGCGCCCGGCGAGTGCCGCGAGACCAGCGGGCAGGCCGGGCCAGGCCGGGATGAGGTAATCGCGCAGCGCCGCAACTTGCTGCTGCACTTTGGCCAGCGTGCGGTCGTAGCCCCAGCGCAACAGCCACGAGCGATCGGGCTTGCCACCGCCGTTCAGACCGAGTTCATCGACATAAATCGCATAGATCCGATCCCAATCGGTGTACTCGAGCACCCAGGCATCGGTACTCTCGGTCGAATAGACTGGCGTGCCAAATAGCTGCTGGTTGCGTATCAGATAGGGTGAAAGGATGATCAGGGCGAGTGTGGCCCAGGTCGCAAGCTGGCGAAAGCGACGCCAGTCGACCCAGCGCGCGTCGCCGCGGGTCTGTGCCAGCAACCAGAGGCCCATTCCCAGCGCGATCATCGCGCCGCTGCCCGGCTTCTGGAGCAGCATCAGGCCGGTACAGAGCGCCGAGCCAAGCAGCGGGCCACGCCGCCACGGGGCCGTACGATCACCCGCCGCCGCGTAGGCCAGCGCGATCGCGCCAAACGAAAACAGCACAAATCCGAGATCGCTGGTCACGTAATAGCCGAGCAACACGATATAGCGGCTGCTGAGCACCAGCAGCGCCGCCACCAGCCCGACGCTGCGGCTCCGGATCCGCGCCCCCGCCAGATAGACCGCGCCGGTGAGCAGCGCCATGAAGATGAGATTGGGGATCTTGGCCGCCGCATCAGTTGCACCAAACAGCACAAACCAGGGCGCGATCCAGACCGGCTGCAACAGCGGCCAGGTCTCCTGCGGCCGCGTCACGCCATCGTACAGTCGATAGAATTGCGTGACATAATCGACGGCCCAGCCGCGGCCAGCCACCAGATTACGCGCCACGACCGCGTTATCGGCATAATCGGCGTGACCGACGTAGGGCGTGACTATCGCCAGGTATGCCAGATACGCGATCCACACGCTTGCGATCGCGGCGAGCAGCAGCGGTGCCGTGCGGCGACCGCCGAGCCAGGCCACCAGGGTCGAACTCACACGTGGCAGCCCGGCATTGCCACGCAGCAGCAGCAGCGCGAGCAGACCGACGGCCAGCATGCCAAACAGCAGCGAATCGGGGAAGGTGTGTTGGAAGACCGCCAGCACGGGCAGCCGCGCCGCCAGCGCCAGTTGCGCGATCGCCAGTATCAGCCAGATCAGGCCAGCGGTGAGCAGCGCGATATCGAGCGCGTGGCCACGGCCAAAGCGGCGCACCAGCCGGGCTGCGCCGTTGAGCAAGGGTGCGCGCCAGGCCAGCAGCAGCAGCAGCACCGACGTAAGCGTGAGCCAGGGCAGTAGCGCGGTGGCCCAGGCGCGTGCGAGCGCGAGGCCGATGGCAAGCATGGCCGTCACGAGCGTGGCGAGCACAAAGCCCGGTGTGGCGCGCCCGGTAAAGGCCGCCAGCGCCAGCAGCCAGCACCAGCCGGCCAGCATCAATTGGAGCGTTTGCCGCAGTGGTGGAAGCACGATCGGGCCGGGTGTACCCGCCTGCAGCGTGACCGATTCGAGCCGTACGCCTTTGGGACGCGGATCGGGGCCTGCGAGCGTGGCGGTGAAGGTTGCCGAACTCAGCAGCCGAACATCCAGATCGGCGGTCGTGCGCAGCGCGGCATGCACCGGAAAGCGATAATTAGCCCAGTCATCGGCGGGGGTGAAGCTACCGATGGGTTGCCCACCGACGAATACCTGTACCGTGGGTTGCGCCAGATCGCGGCGCAGGATGGAATCGGGCCAGCCACGGGCGCGTAGCGTGAGCAGCAGGTCGCCCGACCCAACACCCGGGAAGCTGAGATCCGCGACCGCACGCGTCCAGCGGCTCCGGCCAGAGCGCGCATCGGGCGAGAGTTCATCGCCGTAGAAGCTCGTGGCATCCACGCTGCCAAGCCCCTCGCTCGCGGTGAAGAACAGCCTGTCCCCCGGCTGGCCAACATCGACTGCCGTCGTTGCGGGTGCCTGATAGGCGATCAGGGCGGCCAGAAACGCCAGCGCCAGGATAAGCAGCGAGCGCCGATCGAGAATCTGCGCGATCGGACTGCGGCGTGCGCGCCGATCTGACGCCGATA